>JAKZUY010000309.1:0-27713 GCA_047516345.1 Dehalococcoidia bacterium
CCGCGTTCGACCATCTTGTAAACCGTCGAGCGGCCCACGTTGAGCCTGTCTTGTACGTCCTCAATTTTCATCAATGGTGCTTCTGACAATTTTCAAGCCTCCGCAACTTGTGGCATGTAACTAGAACTGACTATAAACACACAAAAAAACCTCTGTCAACGAGTGCTGGCAGAGGTCTCTCGGATGGCTTGATTGAGTTTGGTATATAGCAATCAAGTTAAGGTGCCGGGTTTGGTGTATACCAAACTAACACCATATCGTGGTCGGTTTGTTGGTGCCTATGTGGGTGGTTGCACGCGGTCGCAATGATCCGCCCACGCTTGCATTACCGGCCGCCGGTGTTCGAGCGCGTCGCCGCGGTAGTACGCTCGGGCCGTTGTGCTGCCGACCGTGTGCGCTAGGCATTGCTCGGCAATGTCCCACGAGACACCCGAATCAGCCGCCCACCCTCTAAACGCTGAGCGCATCCCGTGAAGTGTGACCGGCTGCCCTGTAGCCTGCCGTAAAACGGTGTTGCAGACAGTGTGTGCGACTGCCTTGGCCCGTCCGCGTGGACTGGCAAACACGAGACCTAAGCCGCCCGTAAGGGTTTGGGCCGTTCGGAGGGTTTCAATGGTCTGTACGCTCAGCGGTACCCGGTGCGGTTTGTTGGTTTTGGCCCGTTCTGCCGGTATCGTCCACGTTGCCGCCTCTAGGTCCATTTCGGCCCACGTTGCGCCTCTAGCCTCTGACGGTCGGCAAGCGGTCAAAATGGCGAACCTGATAGCGCCCTTGATACTCGTGTGAGAGTTGACCATTTCGAGGGCCGTCAACGTTGCCGGTATGTCCTGATACGGCAGCGCCTCAAAGTGGCGAACGTTCGACCGGACTTGCAAGATTGCCGCGCCCGAGATGACGTCACCCGCGGGGTTGATCCCGATATCGCCAGCGGCCATTACATCGGAGAATATCGCCTTGAGTTTGGCCCGTAGCTCAGCGATGACGGCCGGGTAATCCTTCGCCAGTTCGAGCACCCGGAGCACGTCCGCTTGATTGATGCGAGTTACCAGGGCATCGCCAAGGGTAGGCATTGCGTAGCGGTCAAGTTGTTTTGTCCACTTATGGGCCGTCCGGCCGGTACGCCATGCGCCGCCCTTAGTGGCGATGTATCGGGCCGCTGCCTGCCGAAACGTGGGAATGATCCGTTCGGGCTGGCGCGGATCACGACCGGCCCTGATTGCCTGCCGGTACCGTAGGGCTGTCTGGCGCGCCACTGCCAGAGACACGACGGGAAACCCTCCCAAACCCACGTCAGTTCGACGGCCATTGATGACGGCCCGGAGTGTCCAGGACTTAGCGCCGGACGGTTTGACTGTCAGGTACAGGCCGCCGCCGTCTCCGTATCGTTTGACCTTGGCAGCCGGTTTTATCGCCTTGGCCCGTAGTGCTGAGAGTGTCATCGGTACCCCTCCGGTTTGGTGTGGTTACCACGTCAGTAACCACACACTAGGGGGGATGCTAGCACACAACGGGGAACACGTACGAACAGCCGCACACTCTTATATTCAGTTCGAGACGGGCCGATTAGGGCCGATAAGGGATCAATGGTGCGAGATTGTTTTCAAGTCTCATGTGGCGTTTCCTTCGCGTGTCGCAAACCCGTCTTCCATGGTCTCGTACCGACTATACCCGCCGGGGAGATGCATGGCGAAACGATAAAATGTCCCGACAGTTCCGGTGCAGCCCGATTCAAAGCGAACCGCGGCGACCTGCCCGTTCGTATTCAATATCAAGATCACGTAATCAGAATCGTAGGTGAAATCTCATTGCTAACCAGAGGATTTTTTGGTCGAAAACGACAGGCGCCCAGCAGGCCGTTGCCACCGGGCCAATATCTTGAAAACGGATTCCCCGTGTTGTCCGCCGGACCCACACCCCGTGTCGACCTGGGACTCTGGACCTTTTCGATCGAGAGCGACGACCAGCAAGCGGCGTCATGGACCTGGCAGCAGCTGATGGACTTGCCGCAGACCGAGGTCACCGTCGACCTGCATTGCGTTACCAAGTGGTCGAAGCTCGACACCATGTGGAAGGGCGTGACTATCGGCACATTGTTGGAAGCGGCCGATATTGAACCTGCAGACGACTACGTCATGGCGTTCTGCGATGGCGGATACACGACGAATCTGCCGGTCGAGGACCTTATCGACGGGAAGGCGATGATTGCGCATGAATACGATGGCGCGCCGCTGCGCCCCGAGCACGGCGGTCCCGCCCGTCTTTTGGTGCCCCACCTCTATCTGTGGAAGTCGGCGAAGTGGGTTCGCGGCCTGAGATTCATGGAAGACGACGCTCCAGGGTTCTGGGAAGCGTACGGCTATCACATGTATGGTGACCCCTGGAAGGAACAGCGTTACACGTACGACTAGTACGGCAACGCCTGAATGGTCACATTCGCTCCCGAAATCCGCTGAGGACTCCAGGGCTCGCAACCGCGTGTCAGTACTCTGGGCCGTCGTTCAGGGACCTCGTGATGCGACCCGCCGAGTCATGAACTAATGGCATATAGACCTTTCGCAGCCGGCCGGTGGCAATTCGCGGTCGTGACGGACATATGCAACGAAAGCTACCGGGCCAAAACTTACACCCTGCAACTTTCGGACAGGCGGCCATTCGCGGCCGGCCAGCACTTCGACGTCAGGCTCACTGCGCCCGACGGCTATCAGGCTCAACGCAGCTACTCGATAGCCTCGGGACCAGAACGGCCAGGCGAGATCGACCTTACCGTGGAGTTGATTCCTGACGGGGAAGTTTCCCCTTTCTTCCACGAGGTCGTCAGGATCGGCGATGAACTTGAGGTGAGGGGCCCCGTAGGAGGCCCATTCACATGGCAGTCGTCGATGGGGGGTCCTCTGCTGCTAATCGCAGGCGGCTCCGGGATCGTGCCCATAATGTCCATGATGCGGCATCGAATCGCGGTCGCCCCGGACCTGCCAGCCTTGCTCTTGTACTCTTCCCGTTCGCTGGAAGACGTCATCTATCGTTCCGAACTCGAGCAGATGGCCAGGAGCGATCCGAAATTGACCGTATCCCTGGCTCTGACCAGATCGCGACCCGCCAGGTGGCGAGGTTACGACCGGCGGGTTGACGGCGAAATGTTGGACGAGGTGATCGACATCCTGCAGGGCATTGGCTGGACGTACATCTGCGGTCCAACGCAGTTCGTTGAAAGCGTCTCAGACCTGTTGGTAGACCGCGGCCAAAACCCTGAGACGATCAGAACCGAACGATTCGGACCTTCAGGGTAGTTCGGCGTAGGCGCCGAGCGACCAACGCCTAAGGTTTACAACTCCTTACGACCGTTCCCAATCAGAACGGCGACAGCGACTAGAGACGCCCGTCGGGCCGGCGCATCGTCGGCCCAACGGCTGACCAGTTATAGGCGAGGCAGGAACGGGCCGGGGCTCTGCGGCACCCCTGTGGAACTCGACAGCCAGTCCTCCTGCGCCTTGTGATCAATAAAGCCGTAGCCGGTATTTTGATAGATCGTCGATTCGCCCTGTATACCACCGGATAGGGCGTCGGCTGCCGGTCTTTCCGCTGCGGAACAGGCAATCATCGTGTCTGCCTGAATACCACTGGCCAGCGGAGTGGGGTCAAACAACCCGAGCGTGGCTGCGGCCTCGTCCCATTGGGACGGATAGGTGCGTCTGAAGTCGTTGACCTCTTGCAGGGGGTAGGCATTTGTATTGCCGGCGCGACTGCTCAACCCCGTGAATATCAAGGGTCCGGCGACGAGCAGCGAAGCAATACCTTCCCGAAGCCCGGCGACCAATGCCGCCGCGTCGTGTCCGGCGATCGCGAGGCGCGAATCGTCCACGTCCTGCTGCGCGAGAAGCACGTCGACGGCGCGCAAGTAGTCCGCCACCACGCCACGCCATACGTAAGTGTCGGCGCCGGGCAGGCCGTAGGTAAGCAATCCCGGGTAGGCCGCTTGATAGGCCGAATCGGAACGGCGCTGACCTCTGTGGCAAAGAGCCAGCACCGCGTACCTCGTCCTGCGTTCAACGGACGGCACGACTACGACGCTGCCGTACCCCGGTATCTGGAGCAGCGGCACGAACGGTCCGCCTGTTCGGGGCCTCGAGAAGTATGCGAACAGCGGATAGTCGCCGATCCCATTAAAGCGGAGCATGCTTGTCACAGTCGAGTCGTCCGAACTCAGATCGAGGGGCTCTGATTCGATGGCGGAGTCTTTCAGGGCTGCGACTTCTTGAATAACGGAATCCCAATAGTCCCGTTGCAATGTTGAGGCGCCGTTGTTGGTCATGACCCATCTCCCACAGGTACCGGAGCCAGGTGACCGGCCATGAATTTGTTGATCACATTTACGTGGCCCACAGCTGATCCAGACTCATGCGCGCAGTTCTCGTAGGCGTAGATCTTCTTGTCGGAAGAGCCTATCTGGTTATAGACCGCATACCCCGTTTCGGGCGGGCACACGTCGTCCCGCAAACCGATGTTGACAATTATCGGACCGGAGATGCGGTCAACAAAATTATGAATGTCGTAGTAGTCCAGGGTTTGCCTGATGACGTGCTCCTTGCCCGCGTGTGCTCGCAGGGCTTCGTTGATCTCCTCGTAGGGGTAAGACCGGGTCAGCGATGCCGAATCCATCATGGAACACAGGTACGGCGCGCCGGCGGATGCGGCCGTGGTCTGTTCCGCCCGTAGTGAAGTGACCAGCAATGTCAGCGCCCCGCCCTGGCTGGAGCCTTGGACACCCATGCGGGATTCGTCAACTTCATCCAGTCCCGCCAGGAAGTCGAACGCCCTCACCGCGTCCATGTAGAAGCCTCGATAGCCGTAGTTGTCACGGTCGAGGATGTTGTGGACCAGCAGGCCCGGGTATCCGGGATTGAACACCGAGTTGCTGCGCAACTTCCCTCTTGGAGCAGCTGAAAACGCAGCGTAACCCTGCAAGGCCAAATCATTTGGGAACCTTGGTTCACCGACGTACCCGGGCACACAAAACATGCCCGGCAGCTTTCCTTTGAAATTGCGCGGCCTCACGTACCAACCGTGGATCTCAAGCCCGCCGTAGCTGTCGTAGGCCGCATCGAAGACCTCGATGTCATCGGTCGACCGCATCGGATCAGGAACGAGTCGCGGGTTGAGTGGCGTCTTGGTGGTTTCCAGCCAGGTTTCTTCCCAGAATTGGTCGAAATCTGCTGGCTTGACAGCGCTTGATTGAAACGTCTTTGGGTCGGCGATTGTCATGTTAAAGCTCCCGATGGTGTTGTACTCGTATCAGAGGTGGCCGTCAACCTTGCGTAGGAATAAAACCGGGCAGGGCAGCGATGAATCGACGCCGCCTGGTCTACGCGCAGTCGGCGGACCGGGATCACCCGGCATCCATTGTTGCGGCTGGGTTCGGCGGATTGCGGTATCGCGAAGTCATAGCAATTGCGGGGACTATCGCCACAGCAGTCAAAACCGCGGCAGCGACGAAAAAGCTCTGAAATACCGTCAACGCTGCCGCGTACGACGCGTCAGTGAACTGTTTCTGGACCACGGGGTCCGCAGAATACGCCGGCAAGCCCGATATCAAGTTGGCGAATCGTATGGTTCCCCAACCCGTCATCGCAGCCAATCCGGCAGTCATACCCACCATTCGGGCTACGGTTATCAAGGCTGAAGCGGCGCCAAAGACATTGGGCTTCACGTTGTGCAACGCGCTCTCGGTGACCGGCGCCACCAGCAAGCCGAATCCCAGACCGGTGATCGCAAGATGTACTGTCATCCAGGGGTCGCGAACCTCCAGAGTCCATCCGGACATGAACGCGAATCCGGCAGCCGTAAGGATTAAGCCCGTGATCGCCGGTATACGCGGCCCATTGCGTTGTGTCGCGAGTCCGCCAATCAGTGCGCCTATTCCGATGCCTACGGTCATGCGCAACAGGCGCAGCCCCCCTTCCAGGGGCGAATCTCCCAGTACGGTGTTGGCCATCAATGGCACAGTCACCATGCCGATGATCAGTGCAGCGCCGATCAGGACGTGAGCCGCGCCCGCGGCGGCGAAATTGGCACGCGACAGGATTCCTCGCGGTACAAGAGGTTCGAGCGTATTGCGGTGACGCCAAAAGAGGAGCGCAGCCGATATGGTCGCGGCTCCGGCAAAAATGGCCATCAGGCCGTCAGGTTCCCCCACCCTGATAATTGCGAGCGTGCCAAGGCCCAGAAGAGCAGCAAATAGACACCCCCCGATCCAGTCGACGTCAGCGCGGTAACTCTTGCCGCGGGGCGTGCGGGCCACGAGAGCAGCCACGACCAGGACCGGCGGGATATTCAGCCAGAACACCCACTCCCAGGACAACAGATGGGTGATGGCCCCTCCCCATAGCGGACCGATCACGGCGCCCGCTTCGGCGCTGGCGCCGACAAGTCCAAAGGCGATGGCGCGACTTGCCGGAGTAACCAGAAACCCGGCGCTTGCGATGGCGATGGGAATTAGCGCTCCGCCACCGATGGCCTGTACTACGCGGGCGCCGACCAACGCGAAGTATTGAGGCTCCACCCCAAGCCACTTTGGGATATCGGAGCTCAGTGGGACCGCTACGGATCCGACCGTGAACACCGCCAGAGCGGCAATGAAGCCGGTCCGGTAGCCGACTCGATCAGCGACCTTGCCCATCAGGGGCATTGCCGCGGTGAACCCGATGAGATAACCGGTAACCGCCCAGGATGCAAGGTCAAACTCGCCGGGCCCAATCTTCATGCTGGCAATGATTTCGGGCAGCACCGTGACGATCACGGTCTGATCGTCCGCGGCAACGAAAACCCCTGCCAGGAATGGCAGAAGCAACAAGTAGCCGGGGTTGATCCTCAGTGGGATGCGTCGCATCGGCCTCATTCGTCCGTGACACCGGGTCCGCGATTCATGGCTATTGCTCAAGGACGTATTCGAAATGATGGTCCGACGCAACAGACGGCTGCATTCAGGCGCCACCGGCGGAGTTTCGACAGGCGGCCGAGCCCGACTACTGAATCGGCGGCACGATCTCGATCTCGGAATTTACGTCAGTCAGTTCAACCAGTCGAACCGTGTCCGGCACGTCGGTCTCCTGAAGCAGGCCGCTAATCCGTGCGCGCTTCAATACGAATGAGTCTGGGTCAAGTGTTAACACTAAATCAAGTTCGGCGCCATCGATAACGTCGCCGACCAATGAGGACAGCGCGGACGAATCAATGACAGCGTCGATTACGAGGTCCTCACCTGGTTTGGGCGGCGAAGCGTACTCGGCCAGTCTCACCAAGCCAAGTATGTTCGCTATCAGGCCGGCAGGATCCAGGAACGCAAAGGGGCTGTCTTCAGGCGATACTTCGGTCCACTCGCCGGAGAGCGGATTCGTGATGAAATTTCGATCGCCGATAGCGATAGCTTCGACGCCAACGAAAAGGTTGCCGAGGTATGAGTCAGCCTGAACTGAGAGTCGATCCGGCGAAACCGCGGCGCCATCAGCGCGTTCGAGAGTCAGTCCGCCTAACAAACTGGTCGATCCGGTCGGGTGAGTCAACGTGAATCGAAAGCTCGACGCCTGCCCCATGGCGGTCGCAGCATTCGCCAGGGCCTCCGACGCCCGGATCGGTTCGGGCGTCGGGGTGGGCAAAACCGTCGAGGTTGGCGGCGGGTCCTGCGCTCCTGCGCAGGCCACAATCCCGACGACGGCCAGAATACCGGCGACCAGGGCGAAGCGCCGTGATGGCGGCTGAATACGAATCATTCCGCTGCCCAACCCGCGTGCGGGGTCACTGGTATAGGACACAAACATTCCCGTATGAACCCGCTGTGTGCGCATCGCATATTGCCATTAATGTCGTGCATCGTGTCTCCGCAGATGTTGTAGTTTCAGGTCGCCGATCGCAGCGCCTGTTCCGTGGAGCGTTCGCCACTGGCGCGACGGTCGGTGGGGCCTCATGTTCAGACCATGCAATTTGCACGTTACTACACTAAGCGCAGTTGCCCGGACGCGCTGACTTGACTCCGCGTTCATGGCCTGGGTTTGCGGCAGGATGACAGGGTCCGGCAACGCCGCAAAACCCGCGTTCTGGGCGATTCAGTCAGTGTCTGGAGGCTATCTCAATCATTCGGTGAACAGTACGTGGTGGTTACTGGGGCTCGGCGCGTTTCTTCCGGTTTCGATCGTAACCGCAGCCCCGTCGTAGTCGTATATGTTTCGATTGAACGTAAACGGAACACGCGCAGTGCCTGCTTTGTCCACCTTGAAGCTTGCCATCGGGGACATATCCCCGTCAGCCGTAAACCAAAGTTGGTAATTTTCCCCATCCCGGAGTTGATCCAGCCCGCCGACAAGGAGCACGGCCTCCTGTGTGCCGCGCTTCACCACGATCGTGGCATGTGCTCTCGGCGCTTCGTTGCCTCCCGTCAGCCATTCGGAGGCGTCCCACGACTGGTTGTTCGACACGTACGTTAACCACATCTGATCGCGAAGAGCTTCCTGCAGCGCGTTGTTGGTTTCCTTCAGCCTTGAAACCTCGACTTCCCGCTCCGCCCCGAAGGACGTTTCCATCTCTGTGCGGGAAGCCTTACCTTGAACTAGTTCAGACTCCAGGACATGGATTTTATCCATGAGCCGATTGGTTTCCTGTCGGAGCTCGGAGGTCTGCCGGCCAAACGTTCCGGCGAGGACGGCTGCGACGATCAGGGCAGCTGCTGAGGTCGCCATGGCCAGTCGAGCGGGTCTGAAAATGCCCAATACCCATGCCAGCGCGTCGGAAGGGCGAACACTGAGCGCCTGGGCGGATTCGACCATCCTGGCATCGGCCGGGGACAACGTCTCACGTTCGACCGCGGCGAGGAGCCGTTCCTTCATGCCGGGAGGCGTTTGAATGGCGGGCAGGGATGTGGCCAACACCTCGGCGCCCTCCAGCAGTTCACGCAGTTCGGCTCTGGCCGCGGGCGATTCGTCGAGCAGCGCCAAAACCCGGTCATTCTCTTCATCATCGAGAGCGCCAAGCGCGTGCGCCGCGAGGTCATCAAACGCAGAATTCGGTTTTTCGCCAGCAGTCATTACTCTTGCGCGCCTAATTTCGGGTCAAGGGCGTTGCGGAGTTTCTTAAGGCCGAGCCGCATTCTCGTCTTCACGGTTCCCAGCGGCTGGTCCAACTTCTCGGCGATCTCAACTTGCGTGAGTCCCTGGAAGTATGAAAGAACTATCACGGCGCGTTGCGGTGGCGGCAAAGTCTCCAAAACCTCCCTGACCATGGCGTATTCGCTTTGTACTACGGCAGAATCGTCCGGAGAGATGCTATTTGCGGCGATGTCCAGATGATCATCGATATCGTCGCTGTACCTGCTCTTGTCGCGTCGCCGCTTCCTGAGTTCGTCTATCGTGCGATTGTGGGCGATGCCGAACAGCCACGTGGTGAACTTGCCTTTGGCCGCGTTATAGCTCGCGCTCCTTCGCCAAATGCTGAGGAAAACGTCCTGTGTGATTTCCTCGGAGGAGATCGGATCGTTCAGCATTCGGGCAGCCAGAGCGAAGACGCGCCGGCCATACCGGTCGTACAACGCGGACAGAGCATCGGTATCCGAGTTGGTGATCCGATTAAGCAGATTGAGATCGGACAACTCCAGGTAGTTCATACGGCGCCTCTGGGCCCAGTCGGGCCCAACAACCGTGCGATCTGACTGCCGCTACGAACAATCTGAGGTCTCATGTCAGCTAAGAGTGCGGCTCGGCCAATGTGCGCCGCAGGAGTGGCAAGGCGTTCCGCTTCCGCGGTCTCGTCCCGAATATCAAGAGCCCCGCTTCATGGCTTTTAGCTGTTTCAGCGCATCCTCGGCCTGGCTCGTGTCGGTATTGGCCGGAGCTCGCTTCAGGAACGTGTTAAAGGACTCGACGGCCCTCGAGTACTGCCCGACCTCGGCTTGCAATCGAGCCAGTTCACCCAGGTTCCGCCAGTCCCTGGGCGTAAGCAACTGAATCCTCTCTGCACATCTCAACGCACTGTCTGACTCATTGTTCTTGATGCGCATCATCTTCAGGTTGACCAGCAACCGTTTCAAAGTGGCCCGCTTGTCGCTTGTCGGGAGTAAACGGCTTGCAAGCGCTGCGAGCCTGCCCTTGGGCACACGATTGCCGCGCAAGGCCAAACCAAGACACTCCTTGCGTGACAGAAGCCCGCCGTCGTTAAACGGGTCGATAAAGACCTCGGAAGCGCCGCGCCCCGCAGCCAGGAGATAGTGCCCCGGCATTCCGACTCCCCTGAGTTTGTGCCCGAGGCGGCGGGCGACCTCCGAGTAGACGATCGAGAGTGTGATAGGAATCCCGCGCCTGTCGTCAATCACGCGGTTGAGTAGACAGTTCTTTGGGTCGTAGTAGTTTTCCCTGTTGCCCTTGAACCCTCCGGTCTTGAACAGCAACTCATTGATGGTGTGAATCGCGTCGTATATCGAGTGTCGGCCAGGCAACGTTTTTTTCGCTTCGTTGGACAACAATGCGATGTGGCCGAGGTATGCCACAACGTCGAGATCGGGTTCTTCTTCGGCGGCGACGTAGAGTGCAGCCCGCGCCAAGTTGATTTCGCCGCTTGGAGGGGCAATCGCGGTTATGAAGTTCTCACGAGGTGAGGGAACTGAATCAACCAAGGATTCCTCGCTGGCGCTAAGGGTCGTCGTTACCGCAGCCGCCTCTCCGGTAAGCGGAGTAAGAATGTTCGGCATTCTAGCCCCGCAAAACGCGCCGGGCAAACGCTTTGGTTGCCCGAACCCCAAACTTGACACGGTTACAACCCGCTGTAAGACTCCAACGGAATTCGGCGGGGAGTATGGCTGATTTAGCCAGCCGCCGCCGGGTCGGGCGACGTTCAACATGCAACGGCCCGATAGCGATTGTACGGGGGAGCCTGGAGAGCCGGGCTGAGAGGGCAGCACCTGTTGCTGCCGACCCCTGAACCTGATCTGGGTAATGCCAGCGGAGGGAAACCTTTGATCGCCCTCTATTTTTCCGGCATAAAGCCGCAGGCGTCGACCACGACCGGCAAATACTTTGCGCCGGTGACCGGGACTTACCCTAAAAACCTGTCAGTCACAACGCCGCGCGCCGAAGGCATGGCAAGCCGGGCGAGACGTCGGATCTGCCGGCCCGTAGGGCAGGGCGCCGTTTCATGAATCCGAACGTTGGCTTCATCGACGAAACCGTCGACTCGGCCGATCGCTATCTCGTTGAGGTCAGGGATCTGGCGAAAACTTATCCCCCTCGTCGCCGGGGAGAGGCAGTGCTCTGTGTGCTGCGGAACGTGAGTTTTGGGGTGCGCGCCGGCGAATTTGTGGTTGTGATTGGACCGAGCGGTTCCGGAAAAAGCACGCTGCTCAACATCATCGCGGGCCTCGAACCTCCGTCCCATGGCCACGTTGTTTTGGCTGGCGAATCAACGGGGAGCACGCTGGGCAAAGTGGGTTATATGCACCAGCGCGATCTACTTTTGCCATGGCGATCCGTTCTGGAAAACGGAAGGATCGGGCTCGAACTGCGGGGAATGCAGAAAACTGAGGCCAATCGCAAAACCACGAGCCTGGCGGTGAAATTCGGTCTGGCCGACGTGCTCGATCAACACCCATGGCAACTGTCCGGAGGCATGCGTCAACGGGTGGCGCTCCTCCGAGCAGCCCTGCCTGAGACAAACGTCCTGCTCCTTGACGAGCCTTTTGGCGCTCTCGACGCAATCACGCGTTCACACCTGCAATCCTGGCTCGCCGACGTATTGGATCGAAAAGACAAGGCGGTGATCCTGGTAACCCACGATGTAGAAGAAGCGATCTTGCTCGGCGACCGCATAGTGGTCTTGAACGGCCAACCCGGGGAGATCGTGGGCGCGTTTGACGTGGCGATACCCCGCCCGCGGGGAACAGCGTCCACCACCGAGCCGGGGTTCGTGGCGCTCAAGCGGAGTCTGATAGACGCTCTGATCGGGAGCCCATAGTGATGCTTTCTTTGTCTGGCATTCCTGTCATCATCGGCCGTTTGTACCGGGGTCCGTTGCGGGAGTGGTTGCCGTCTGTCTTGCTGGCAGCAGGTGCGATAGCTGTGTGGGAAGGGTTGGTGCGGGCGCTGGAGGTTCAACGGTGGCTATTGCCCGCGCCCAGTGTGATCGTCCGCGAGTTGTTTGTATCCCGCGGGCTCCTGCTGGACCACGCAGCCACGACGTTGACCGAGGTGATACTCGGCTTCGGATTGGCTACGAGCGCCGGAATCCTGCTGGCGGGGGCGATCGCTTCGTCGCGGCTTCTTGAGCGGTCGATCTATCCGTTCATCATCGCTTCCCAGACCATCCCCTATATCGCCATAGCGCCGCTGTTGCTTGTCTGGGTTGGCCCCGAAATAACGTCAAAGGTGATAGTTGTGGCCTTAATTTCATTTTTTCCGATCGTGGTGAATCTCGTCGACGGGCTCCGTTCCACAGATCGCGAGATGGTGAACGTCCTGCGCACGCTTGGCGCAAGCCCAATGCAGCTTTTCCTCAAGCTCCACGTCCACGCCGCCGTGCCGTATCTGACGTCCGGTCTTAAAGTTGCGGCCGTCGTGTCGGTTATTGGGGCTGTGGTGGGCGAGTGGGTCGGCGCTCAGGGTGGACTAGGTTGGCTGATGAAGGTGTCGGGGCCGCAATTCCAGACACCCCGGGTCTTCGCCTCGATCGTGGTCCTGTCCGCCATGGCGATCTTGCTCTTCGCGTTGATCGCCGGGGTCGAAAGGTGGCTGCTACGGAATTACCGGCGGGTGGGCGAATGAGAATCGGCGGGACCCTGGGTCGCGGCGTGGCAGGATAAGGTCCTAGAGTTCCTTGACTTCGCTGACCAAGGCCTGAACCGACTGCTTTGCGTCGCCGAACAGCATCATCGTCTTGTCGAGATGGAACAGGTCGTTCTCCACGCCTGCGAATCCGGTCGCCATCGAACGTTTCAAAACCAGAACCGACTGGGCGCGATCGACGTTCAGGATGGGCATGCCGTAGATGGGGCTCGACTGGTCGTTTCTGGCCGCAGGATTGACCACGTCGTTCGCCCCCACTACGACCGCAACGTCGACACGGGCAAACTCGCTGTTTACCTGGTCGAGATCGTAAAGCTCGTCGTATGGGACGTTTGCTTCGGCGAGCAGAACGTTCATATGGCCGGGCATTCGGCCCGCCACCGGATGGATCGCGTACTTGACCTCGACGTTCCGTGACTTCAGGAGATCCGCGAGTTCCCTGACGTTGTGCTGCGCCTGGGCCACTGCAAGACCATAGCCGGGGACGAAGATGACGCTGCGCGCGTATCCCAGAACGTTTGCAGCGTCTTCGGCAAGCACCGACCGAACAGGCTTCTCTTCACCGGATCCGATTGAGGTCGCATCCTCGACGCCGAATCCGCCGAGCATGACGTTGGCGAGGGAACGATTCATCGCCCGGGTCATGATCCGGGTGAGAATCAGCCCCGACGCGCCAACCAACGACCCGGCGATGATCAGCATGTTGTTGTCGAGTACGAAACCGGCTGCCGCCGCCGCCAGACCGGAGTATGAATTGAGAAGGGCGATTACGACCGGCATGTCCGCGCCGCCGATCGGAATCACCAGTAGTACCCCAAGTACCAGGGCCAGTCCGACCATAATCACAAAAAGTACTTCGCCGCTGTCGAGGCTGCCGAACGTTGCGTTCGCGGACGCAGACGTGAAATCGAAAACCAGGTAACCCGCAAGGCCCAGGGCGCCCAACAATATGACAGCGTTGACGAGGTTGCGCACAGGAAGAAGCACGGGTCGAGACGCAACCAGCCCCTGCAACTTGCCAAACGCGATGAAACTGCCCGTCAGAGTGATTGCGCCCACTATCGTCGAAGCCATGATGGTGACGACGGTCACTGAGTTCTCAATTGGCGGCGCTTCGTTCAGACGCAGTAGTTCGGCCGCAGCGACGAGCGCTGAGACCCCTCCGCCGAATCCGTTGAATACCGCCACCATCTGTGGCATGGCGGTCATCTGCACAGTTCGTGCCATATACACGCCGACCACAGCGCCAATCGCCAGGCCGATTATCATCCACTGCGGTTCGACGATGTCCGCATTTACGAGCGTAAAAACGACGGCTAGGAGCATGCCGACGGCCGATAAGACGTTGCCCGATCGGGCCGTCGCGGGGGAGCGCAGTCGAATCAGCCCGAGGATGAACAACGCCCCGGCGACTATGTAGACGCCTTCTGTCAGGTTGGATATGAGGCCGGAGTCGTTCATCAGCGCCGGTCCTGATCGCTTCGGCGGAACATCCTGAGCATTCGGTCGGTCACCAGGTATCCGCCAACGACGTTGATGGTCGCAAGGATGACCGAGAGCATTCCAAGAATGATGCCCACCGTCCCGCCCTCGCGGACTGCGACTACAAGTGCGCCCACAATCACGATGCCTGAGATTGCGTTGCTGCCCGACATCAAGGGCGTGTGAAGCGTTGGGGGCACCTTTGTGATTACGGAGTAACCCACGAACATGGCCAGAACAAAAACGGTTAGTGAAATCAGGAGTTCTTCAATCATTGTCAACAACCATATGCCGTGTGATGCCGCTCGTTCCCAACTCCCGCGGGACGCGTGGCGTAAGCCGTCAGTCTTCTGGCGAAACTCATCGGGGTTTGACCGGATCCCGCAGTTCACCGCCGTGGGTTACACACATCGCGTCTATGACTTGGTCTCCGAAATCGAGGTTTAGGCTGCCTTCCCGGTCAATGATCAGGTCCAACAGGGCCTGCACGTTACGGGAGTAGAGCGTGCTCGCGTGCCATGCCATCAACGCAGGAATGTTAACGGGGCCGTGAATGAGCACGCCGCCGTGCTCTACGACTTCCCCCGGTTTGGTTGCCGCCACGTTCCCCCCCGATTCGGCGGCCACATCGACTATCACACTGCCCGGCCGCATCGACTCCACCATGTCGTTGGTGACGATGCGGGGCGCCGGCCTGCCAGGCACAGCGGCCGTCGTGATAACGGCGTCGGCGGCCGCCACGTGTTCCTTGAGAAACTGGCGTTGCCGTTCCTGTTCTTCTTCAGATTGCTCCCGTGCGTATCCGCCCGCAGTTTCCGAATCCTGAGCCGTTGGCGCCTCGATAAATACCGCGCCAAGGCTCTCCACCTGCTCGCGCGCAGCGGCGCGAACGTCGTAGGCCTCGACCAGTGAGCCCAGTCTTCTGGCCGTGGCGATGGCCTGTAGGCCCGCTACCCCGGCGCCAATGACGAGCACCTTCGCAGGCGGGATGGTTCCTGCCGCGGTCATCAACATCGGGAAGTACTTTCCCAGAGATGTAGCGGCGATGAGGACGGCTTTGTAGCCGGCGATAGAGGCCTGCGAGGACAAGACGTCCATGCGTTGCGCCCGGGCGATCCGCGGGACCAGTTCCATGCTGAGGACTGTCACGTTTTGCGCCGCAAGAGTTTCGACGAGTTTCAGATTATTTCGCGCCTGAAGCAGGGCTATCAGAATGGTGCCTTGCCGAAGTGAGGACACCAGGGTCTTGTCCGGCTGCTGAACCGACACAACGATGTCGGACTCGACGATGGCCGTATTCCCTCGGACAATCTCGGCGCCGGCCGATTCAAACTCCCGGTCCGGAAAGTTCGCCCGACCTCCTGCCCCTGATTCGACAGTGAATTGGCGTCCGGCCCGTCCCAACCGTTCTACGGTCTCGGGAACCAGAGCGACCCGGGTTTCGCCAAGGGCAGTTTCTTTTGCCACTCCGATTTTCAATGAATTGATTCCCGTCTCAAATTCCGGCGCTGCACATACGTTGAATCATGGACTTGGTCAGACCGTCTGCGTGGGCGAGCGCCCGGGCATTTTACGAGAGCCGCTCCTGACGGCGCCCGTGTCCGGTACGATTGCCGCTCTGACGGTTCATCGATTCACACTTGGAGGAATGAGATGTACGTGGTCCGACGTGTTTGGAAGGTAAAACCTGGAGCGCCGAGAAGAGTTGCAACGCTGTTGGCAAGGATCGGGGAAGCATACGAAGAGGCGGGTCAGCGCGGCAAAGCGCGAATCTATTTTAACGGGGCTACTTGCCCGGGGGAGGTCAATCACGTGTACATGGAGTGGACCGCTCCATCACTTGAATCGCCCTACAGGGCGTCAAACGTAATTCCGGAATCAGTGCGGAAGTTGGGCAGGAAGGTACGGGAACTGGCCGTGGAAGAAAGCCGCATTGAATTTTACGAATTGATGACTCCAGAAAAATACGAAGAGTGAATATGGCCTCCGAGCCGAGATGCGGATGCTGAAGCCCCGCGGATTGGGCTTATTCACGGTTCAGGCCCCGGATGTCATTCCTGTTTCGTTTCGATGCCGCCGGTGCTGAACCACAGACGACATGGGAAAAGTCCAGTTGATCGTTAACGCGGGCGCCGCCGAAACGAAGAGGTCGAATTGAACGCGAGGCCTGAACCCCCGTACGTTCTGGCGATCGACATCGGAACTTCGGCCGTGAAAGCCGGTCTGTACGACGCCCGCGCCCGCGCCGTCGGGAAAACCGGCGTGACGATACCTCGCGAGCAGCGTGTGAGGGCGGACGGAACGTCAGAAGAACCGGCGGAAGCGATCCGGTTGGCCGCCGAACTGGCCGTGGACAGCGTGTTGACTACCGCGAGAAATTCGAGGTTGGAGATCACGGCCGTCGCCGCAGACAGCATGGCCGGAACGATGTTGGGCGTTGACGACGCAGGCCTCCCCGTCACGGACGTCTACACATACGCGGACACCCGCAGCGCACCTGACGTTCAGAAATTACGAATTGACCTCGACGTGCCATCGGTCTACCAACGGACGGGTTGCCCCCAGCACACTGCGTACGGGCCGGCGAGAGTGTTGTGGCTGCGTCGTACCGACCCCGATAAGGCCTCTCGAGTCAGGCGTTGGTCAGACGTGTCGACCTGGATCTACTCAAGGTGGTTCGGCAGAGAGAATGTCCCGGCCAGCTACTCCGTTTCGTCCTGGAGCGGGATGCTGGACAGGCATGAATTGAAATGGGATCGGTGGCTTCTCGAATACCTCGGACTTGATGAAGACAACCTGCCGCCGCTCGCCGAGTATAGTGAGGGAGTTCAAGGTCTTTCGGCGGACTACCGACACCGCTGGCCGGACTTGAGTGAGAAGCCGTTTTATCTGGCCGTTGGTGACGGAGCCGCGGTGAACGTCGGCGCGGGGTGTGTCGGGCCGGAACGGGTAGCCCTGACCGTTGGCACGACGAGCGCCATGCGTATACTCGTCGGCGAGCCCACTCCAGGTGTTCCTGAGGGCCTGTGGGCCTATAAATTGGGCCGCGACCTCACACTGATCGGCGGTTCCTTTTCCGAGGGCGGCAACGTTATCAAGTGGGCTATGGACACGCTCCGGCTGCCGGGCATTGAGTCACTTGGCCGTGAATTGAGCGCGCTTGACCCGGACGGACACGGCCTTACGATCCTGCCGTTCCTGTCGGGCGAGCGGAGCACAGGCTGGGACCCGACGGCTCGCGGCGTTTTGCATGGCCTGAACCTAGGCACCTCCCCGCTGGATATCCTGCAGGCGTGCATGGAGTCGGTGGCACTTCGTTTCGCACTGGTTTGGGACCTGATTGCAGAATCGGCCGGGCGCGATCCGGTGTTCGTGGCTAGCGGAGGCGCGCTAAAGGCATCTACGTATTGGCCCCAGGTCCTGGCCGATGTTCTCCAGCGCCCGATAGTCAAGTCGCAGGAATCGGAAGACACGATCCGCGGAACCGCGATATTGGCCCTCCAGGCGATCGGCGCCTGGAGTTCGTTGACCGACGTACCGGCCGAAGTCGAAAGCGTAGTTGAGCCCGATACGTCGAGGGCCGCCGTATACCGGGCGGCCTTGGAACGGCAAAAGGACCTGTATGCGCGCGTTCTGGCCGGGTAGCGACCGTCAACCCTGAACGGGCTGGATACCGTTAACCTCCGCGAGGCGCGAGTTCGTCGCTATGTCGGTCGCGGCGCTCTTGCGTGACTTCCACCATTTTGGCCTCTACCGCCTCGACGATATCGTCGTCCGGCGCGTCTGCGAGCGGCGCCGACTGGGCCTCCTGTAGCCATTCCCACAACTGTTCAAGGGCAACCCGCAACTCGCCGGCGTTCATCGCCGCAGGCTCGATCGATTCGATGTCAGGCGGATCGGGAATTCCGGGCATTTTGGGCGTCTCCAGGTACCTTAAGGTCGATCATTCTGATTGCCGAACAGGGGAGGGCACGGGCGCTGTACAACTTTGGGCCACGGTGACAAGGTGGGGCACTACATTGCTTCGGCCGCGGCAATTAATAACGTCGACCGTCTGTCAGTCGTCCTGCTGTCTTACCGCGTGACCGCCGAACTGCTGCCTCAACGCAGCGAGCATGCGCCCGGCGAACGGGTTTTCTTGGCGTGATCGGAAACGGTACTGCAACGCTGCTGTGATGACCGGGGCCGGCACGGCCAGTTCAATCGAGGCGTCAACGGTCCACCGGCCCTCGCCTGAGTCGTCAACGTACGAACTGAGAGACGACAAGTCCGGGTCATCGGCGAGGGCCGACGCGCCCAGATCGAGCAGCCACGACCGGATTACGCTGCCGTGCCTCCAATTTTCCGAAATTGACGCGAGGTCGAGTTGAAAATCGCTCTTGGCTGACAACAACTCGAAACCCTCACCGACTGCCTGCATCATGCCGTACTCGATGCCGTTGTGGACCATCTTGACGAAATGGCCCGAACCGCTCGGTCCCACCCACATCTGGCCTTTGTCCGGCTCGGGCGCCAGCGACTCGAAGATCGACAGATTGCGTTCGTATGCCTCTTTGTTACCGCCAACGGTTATGCAGTAGCCGTTTTCAAGGCCCCAAACTCCGCCGCTCGTGCCCGAGTCCAGCAGGTCGATCCCGGCGGTTGCGGCGTGCCTTGCCCGGGCTTGGGTCTCCTTGTAGTTCGAGTTACCACCGTCGATTATCGTGTCGCCGGGCGACATCATGTCCACCAGCGCATACACGGCGGCCTCGGTCGCTTCGCCTGCCGGTACCATGATCCAGACTGTTCGAGATTCAGCCAGTTGCCCAACTACGTCTTCCAACGACCCCGCACGATCAGCGCCGGCCGAGGCGACTTGATCGACCGCCTCGGAACTTTGGTCGTAAGCCACGATCTGATGGCCGGCCAACATCAGCCGCCGCGCCATCGCTCCGCCCATCCGGCCGAGCCCGATCATTCCGAGTTTCATCGTCGTCCACTAAGTCGAAAGCCGATGCCCGGCCGAATCACTTTCGATCTCACCTGACTTCACTTGTCTGGTATGCCGCTGTAAATGCACTCCAGATATTGCCCAGCGATCCGGCTATATGGGTGACCGCGGTTTCGCGTTCGATCGAGTGGTCGGTGAGGCGTGTTAGTTGGGAGACAAAGGCGCCCGGCCCGACCATAATTCCGTCTATCCCGGGCGATCGCGCCGCCAACCTGGAGGTACCTAGATCGATGGGATCGATTGCCGGCCGGGATTGGGTCGCTTCTGAGTTATTCGAAACCCTGAACATGACAGACACGTCTCTTCTGTCGTCAACCCGGGCCTGCCCGGCTATCACGGCGGCGGCTTTGGCGTCGAATGGAGGTTCGACTACCCAGCCCGACACGTCCAGGCTGGCATCCTGAAATTGCCGAATTCCTTCGACGAGGTGCCTCGTGGCGTATTCGTCTGATGTTTCCGACTGGGATTCGGCGCGCTGCGCGCGGCCTGGACCTGGCATGAGTTCTACGAACAGGCGAAGCTCCGATTCATTGCACCCCTTGGCGATTCTTCGCAACACTTTCTGCCGAGACTCCCGAATCTTGATGTCGCCTTCCGGGTCGTAGGTCGTTGAAACCAATACCGCGCCCGCGCCGAGGCGACTCGCAGACTTGATGACGTCGTTCGCATGACCGAGCATAGATGGCGAAGTGATTGGGTGCCGGATCACGACTCCTGATGCCAGCGACATGCCTCGTGCCCGCAGATGGACCCCTTCACCGAGATCGGCATCCACCCACACCCATGAGCGGGACTTTGGAATACCGGCTTCGATGGCCTTCACCAATCCGTCAAAGACGACACCCTTTAGCGCCGCCGCCTGTTCTCGCTGAGCAGCCGAAGGGTAGCCGGCGCTTCCAACAAGATCGCGGCAGAAATCGAGGCGGTCGTCTATAGCCACCCCGAACATCGGCGTTTCTATGTGATTCTGCAATGCCATCTGATCCGGTCGAGTCCCCTCATCCGTCGGTATCTTCAAGCGCCTCTGCTGCCGCATCGACCGCGCTTGCGTAGTCGCCGCTAACCGTTGCAAGGGCCGCAATCCTACAGCGTTCCCGCATTACCGCTACGTCGGCTGCGGCCTGCGCCGTTGACAGACCCCCAAATGTATAGGCCATTCCCGGTACGGCGATGTCGGGCGCGTTACCGCTTGTTGTGACGAGTAGTCTGCCGGTCGAGGGACCGCCTTTGTGCAGCTGTCCGGTCGAATGCAAGTAACGCGGTCCGTACCCGAACATAGTGGCCATATTCGTGCGTTGGGATATGGCCTTGCGGAGTCGCGAAAATGCGGCGGTTAGTTCGTCAGTCTCCGGCAAGTACGCACCCAAGGCAACGTAAGTGCCTGGCGACGCCGGAGTTTGAAGTATTTCGTTGACGGCAGACTCCAGAGTCGATCCGGAACCAGCGATGTCTTCGCCGGCAATAAGGATGCGCGCCTTTGACTTGGCGTCTTCCACGTCCGGTTGATCGAACGGATTGACCGCTAAAGACTCTGCTGCCACGGCCGTTGCAAACTCCCATCTGAAAAATTCGGCGGAAATCGAATCACGATCAGGCACGTTGAGGCGGATCAACGGGTGACGGGCCGATTCAAGCTCGGAAGCGAAGGCGTCCGTTTTGTTGTTTTCGCCGCCGCTTAGCCGCACGTACACGAACTGCCGATCGGGACCGTAGTCGTCGAGCCGCAACGTCGGCTCAGATGCGATCGGGACCAGACCCTTGCCGTCTTTTCCGGTCGACTCCGCCAATAGTTGCTCTGCCCACAGGCCGAATCGTTCCAACTCGGGTGACGTCAAGAGAGTAACGAGGTTTCGACCCTCAGAAGCCAGCCGGCCCATCAGACCGCCAAGCCAGACGCCCGGGTTAGCGCCATCTGATCCGCGGCACTCCTCAGCCATGGCCAAGGCCGGTCGCTCAAGCGACTTGAGGTCGACGCCCATGAGGGCGGCAGGCAGCAGTCCGAACGCGCTCAGGGCCGAGTATCGCCCGCCGACATCAGGCTGGGCAAGGATTCGCCACGCAAACTCGCCCGCGTCGGCCCGGCAAGACAGCGGTGTATCCGGATCGGAGATAGATACAAAATGATTCGGGACGTTGTTTACGCCCGCGACCGACAACTCGTTCCGGAAGTGTTTTTCCAGCAACAGGGTTTCAACGGTTGTCCCGGACTTGCTGGCCACGATGAACACCGTCTTGGCCAAATCGATATCGCTTTGGACGGCGGCGACGGTTTCAGGATTGATCGTGTCCAGTACGTGTAGCCGAAGCCAGCCGGGCCTGGGATCGAACAACGCCGAAAACACCCCGGCCGTCATACTGCTGCCGCCCATGCCGAGAAGCACGGCATCCGTAAATCCCTGGCGACGGATGTCGGCCGCCAGAGGGCCGATCTCCCGGCGCAACTCAGAGATTCTGGCCGGGAGGTCCAACCATCCAAGGGGCTGCCCAGACGCATCGCCGCCCACCGACGGTTCGACCCAGACCGTGCGGTCGTGCCTCCAGATGCGACCTGCGGTATCGGCGCGTCGCAGTTCGGCATGAGCGTCGGCGACTGTCTCTTGATACGAACCCAGCGACGCTCTCCCTCTGGCGCCGGCGAGCATGTCGAGTTTTGCGTCGATCCGGTCGAGCAGCCCTGAGTAAGAGTCGGCGAAGGAACCGACGCCGGCGACGAGCAAATCCCCGGTAATCGAATCGAGCGAAATCCCAAGCCCCTCCAGCGATTCGACTAATTCGCGAGCTTGCTCTGCTTTGCCGGTCAATCTGTCCTCAACGTCGCCGTGCTCCAGCAGCGCGGTAAGCGTGGATTCCGGCAGCGTGTTTACTGTGTGCGGGCCCATAAGACCATCCACATACATCGTGTCGGAGTAATCCGGGTTTTTCACGGACGTGGATGCCCAGAGGGGGCGTTGGAACTGGGCGCCGCGTGCCGATAGGTCGCCAAATTCGCCCTCGCCGAAAAGCCGCTGGAATTCACCGTAGGCCATCCTGGCGTTGGCGATGGCGATGGCGCCGTAGAGGTCATCCAGATCAGCCGACGGATCGTCAGCCGCGGCCTTGTCAAGCTGACCGTCTACGCTGGTGTCCACCCGGCTCACGAAGAACGATGCGACCGAGGCTATGCAGTCGGCTGCGTCTCCGCCGCCGGCAACGTAGTCGCGAAGACCGTTGATGTAGGCTCCAGCCGCCGATATGTAAGCATCCAGAGAAAACAGGAGCGTGACGTTCACGTTGATGCCGCTGCCGATTAGAGTCCTGACGGCTGGCATCCCTTCGGGCGTACCGGGCACTTTGATCATCACGTTTGGCCGCCCGATCGACTCGAAAAGCCTCCGCGCCTCGTCCACAGTCCCGTCCGTATCGCGGGCGAGCAATGGGTTTACTTCGATGCTGACGTATCCGTCTTTACTCGCAGTCGATTCGTAGATGCCCCTAAGCAGGTCGGCCGTGTCCCGAATGTCCTCTACGGCTAACTCCTCGAACGCCGCGCCTGCGCCTTGGCCCGATTCCGCGTGCCGACGGAGCGCGTCGTCATAGCTGGCGCCTTCCGAGACCGCCTTCTCAAAAATCGTCGGGTTCGACGTAACTCCAGACACACCCATGCGAAACAGCCTGGCCAACTCCCCGGACCGGATCAGTTCCCTGCTTATCGAGTCGAGCCATATCGACTGCCCAATTTCATTGGCAAGCCGGATGGCGTTTGTTGGGGCCTGCGTCATCGTCATTTAGTCCTTGATAGTTGAACGGGCAAGTGTACGGTGTGATCAACCGGCCGCAGACATCTGTTCATCCTCAATAGTAGATAACTTATCCAGTCGGCGTTGGAACCGCGGATGATGGTCTAACTCGGCGCCCAGGAACGCCGTGACAATCTGCTGAGCCAGGGCGATGCCTATTACCCTCGCCCCCAGGCACAGCACGTTCATGTCGTCGTGCTCGACGCCCTGTGCGGCGGAATAGGTGTCGTGGCATACCGATGCGCGGACGCCCCTGAATTTACTAGCCGCTATGGAAGCGCCGATTCCACTGCCGCAGATGACAATGCCGCGGTCGGCTTCCCCGTTCTGGACCGACCTCGCTACCGGCGCCGCAAGATCAGGGTAATCGTCGTCAGAATCCAGTTCATGAGCGCCGAGGTCGGCTACCTGGTGGCCGAGCGATCCCACCAACCGTGCGATCTCAGACTTTATCTCGTAGCCGCCGTGGTCTGCCCCGATTGCCACTTTCATTTCAACAGCGATCCTGTAACAGGCGACGGCTTACCGCCGCCACGTTCTCCGCGGTGAACCCGAATTCTTTCATGTTGGTGGCGCCGGGCGCCGACGCGCCGTATCCGTCCATGCCGATGACAGCCCCGTCGAGGCCCGTGTACCGCTCCCAGCCGATCCTTGCGCCGGCTTCGATTGCAACCCTGGCGCGTACTGAAGATGGCAAGACCGACTCACGATAGGCGTCTGGCTGCGATTCAAACAGCTCCCACGACGGCATGGACACAACTCTTACCTTCACCCCTTCGGCCTCCAGTGTTTGCGCGCCCGCCAGAGCGTGCTGAACCTCGGATCCTGTGCCCACGATAATTAGATCGGGGGTTGAATCCGAATCCCTGACCACGTATGCGCCGCGGGCAAAGTTCTCTTTCGCATCGATCATGGCGCCAACACTTGCGAGCTGCGGGAGCGCCTGACGGGAGAGTATTAGCGCGACGGGTCCGTTCCGGTGATTCATCGCCGCCCGCCAGGCCTCGATAGTTTCATCGGCGTCCGCCGGCCTCAGCACGGTCAGATTGGGGATCATTCGCAGGCCCATGAGTTGAGAAATCGGCTCGTGCGTCGGGCCGTCTTCGCCAACGCCAACCGAGTCGTGCGTGTACACCCAGATGACGCGGCAGTGGCTAAGCGCTCCCAGCCTGATCGATGCCCGCATGTAGTCCGAGAAGATCAGGAACGTCGCGGCGAAAGGTATGAACCCGCGGTGCAGGGCGATGCCGTTCGCAACCGCGCCCATGGCATGTTCCCTGACTCCGAAGTGAAGGGTCCTGCCCAATGGATTTTCGGGCGAAAAGTCGCCCCGGCCCGCCACGGTAGAGTTGTTCGAAGGCGCAAGATCGGCCGAACCGCCTACTAACGACGGCACCCGCGCCGTTATCGCCGCCAGCGACTTGCCTGAAACCGCCCGCGTGGCCACAGCGTCGCCATAAGTCCCGATCAACTCATTGAGGGGTCGATCCCAGCCGTCGGGAAGTTCTCCAGCCAGATCACGCTTCAGCGCAGCGGCCAGTTCTGGATATTCCGACTCGTACTCGCCCAGCGAGGTTTGCCATGAAACCTCGAGAGCTTCCCCACGCTTGCGCGCGCTCCCCATGAAGTCCGACACGTCATCCGGCACCTCAAACGGGCCGTATTCCCATCCCAGCGACTCCCGCGCGTTCGCAACCTCAGCTTCGCCCAGGGGCTCACCATGCGCCGCCGCAGTTCCAGCCTTGTTCGGACTGCCGTACCCGATCACGGTTTTTACGACCACTAGGGATGGCTTGTCGGTCTCATCGATTCCCGTGGCGATAGCCTGCTCGATCGCGCCAAGATCATTGCCGTCTACCGGTCCGACGACATGCCACCCGTACGATAGAAATCGTTCTGGAACACTCTCCCTGAAAGCGAGGTCGGTTTCGCCCTCAATGCTAATTTCATTGTCGTCGTAAAGGTAGGTGATCTTACCCAACCCCAACGTTCCGGCAAGCGAGGCAGCCTCAGAGGCAATGCCTTCCATCAAGTCGCCGTCGGAACACAGCCCAAACGTGCGATGGTCGATGATTTCGAGGCCGGGACGGTTGTACGACGATGCCAGCATCCGTTCGGCAATCGCCATGCCCACCCCGTTTGCGAATCCCTGTCCAAGCGGGCCCGTCGTGGCCTCGACGCCGGGCGTAAGGCCGTGTTCAGGGTGGCCGGGCGTGATGCTTCCCCACTGACGGAACCGTTTCAACTCCTCCAGTGGCACGTCGTATCCGGTCAGGTGCAGTAGCCCGTATAGCAACATCGAGGCGTGACCGGCAGAAAGCAGGAATCGGTCCCTGTTTGCCCAATCGGGATTAGCCGGACTGTGTCTCAGGAAACGGGTCCACAACACGTAAGCCAGCGGTGCAGCGCCCATCGGCGCTCCCGGATGACCCGAGGACGCTTGCTGCACAGCATCAACCGCCAAAAACCGGATGGCGTTGATGCTCCTCCAATGAATGTCCGTGCCTGTCCCCTTACCGATTCCCAAGGTCAAAACCGTACCTTCCATTAGCCAGTGTTACCGGGCCGGATTATCTGATGCCATCCCGAGCCGTCCTGATTGACTTTGATTGTTGCAGGGCCTCGCACGGACGGCGTTCCGTGCACACGGACAGGAGGCATCATTACCGGTTGTGCGCCCCGAACGTCCTCGTCTTCCCCGAACCGTGCTCGGATTATTGGCCCCACGGGATCGTTACGCAAGAACCTCAACGAGCAAGAATACGTCCCTTGTTGCAACCTCGTGCGAGTGACGTAAACGAATTCGGGTGTGAACATCACCACGCCGATCTTCGACAATCGGCCAGCCGCGGCACGCCCGATCGCCTCACCGCCGACCCGTACGATTTCCAATCAACGGAGTTCGCGAACGCATGACGGGGACTAACGGTGAGTCGGCCCGTAAAAAAGGCGGTTCGGCCGTTTGTCCGAAATAGTGGTGTGACTATTGTCCGCGTTGCCACAGGAAGTGGACCACCATATCGCGACGCAATCGTAATTAAGGGGTGGCGCCGCGGGTAGACGTTTCGATTGCGTATAGCGCGGTGGATGCCGTGATGAACAAAGTCGAATTGCCATCGCCGCCAAAGGCGCAGTTGGCAGTTGCCCGTTCCGGCACCAGGATCTTTCCTAGCAGTTCTCCGTCTGGCGAATACACCTGTATCCCGTCGAATGCGCTCGTGAACACGTTTCCGGACGCGTCCACCCTGAACCCATCGGAGAAGCCCGGGCTTACTTCGGCAAAAACGCGGCTATTCTCCAGTTGTGAGTCTTCTGCTACGTCGAACGCCATGATGTGGTGGGGTCCATTCGGCGTGTGTGTGCCGCCGGTGTCCGCTACGTACAGCACGGACTCGTCCGGCGAAAAGGCAAGCCCGTTGGGCTTGTCGAAGTCGTCTGCCACGACGGACAGTTCGCCGGTGGCAGGGTCGAGCCGGTAAACGAAGTTCCCGCCCACTGCGCTCTCTTGCTGAACGCCTTCGTAATTGCTCAAGATGCCGTATGGCGGGTCGGTAAACCAGATACTGTCGTCCGACTTCACTACCAGATCGTTCGGCGAATTGAGCCTCTTGCCGCGATAGTTGTCGACAAGCGGCACAATCGTTCCATCCGGTTCGGTGCGCGAAACGCGGTGGGTGAAGTGTTCACATGTGACCAGACGGCCTGACCGATCCACAGCGTTGCCGTTCGAATAGTTGGACGGTTCCCGGAAAACAGAGCCGCCGTGTTCGGCGGTCCACGTATACATGCGGTTATTCGGAACGTCGCTCCACACGAGGGCCCTTTGGTCTCTCAGATAGACGGGTCCTTCTGCCCACGCGGTGCCCGAGAACAGCCTTTTCAACTGTGCGTCACGCGGGACCAGGCGCCAGAAGCGATCGTCATATGATTCGAGTTGAGTTCTCATTTAAAGTTTCCGACCTGTGTGTTGACCATGATCATTTCTATATGGCCTACGCCCAAAATTGCCGGTCGTGGTTTCGAGTAGTCAGTAGGCCGGATCAGAGTTCGCATCAAAACCCCAGGTATCTGCTACCTCTTTGATGCTCCTACAGCATCCAGCCGAACCTTCCATACGCACGTCGTGGCAGCGATGAACAGCGTTTGGTAGTCAGACATGCCAAATGCGCAGTTGGCTGCTACCTCGGGTGTGTGTATCTTCCCCAACATGTCCCCGCCGGGCGAAAACACCTGTACGCCGTCGCCGGCGGTGACGTACAAATTGCCTTCGGTGTCGACTCGCATGCCATCGGGGACCCCCGGATCGACGACGGCCAATATGGCGGGGTTTTCGATACTGGCGCCGCCGTCAATCACGTCGAATGCCATCACGTGATGATTGCGGAACTCCCCGTGCGTTCGGCCGCTGTCCCCGACGTAAAGCACGGTCTCGTCAGGCGAAAAGGCCAGACCGTTTGGTTTGTCAAACTCCTCGCACATCGAGTCCACCTGCCCGGTAGCAGGTTCGACGCGATAGAGCCGGTTCCGTTCTTGCTCGAGCATCTCACCGTCTCCGATGCCGGGGACCAGGACACCGTAGTCGGGGTCGCTGAACCAAATCGAGCCGTCCGACTTCACCAACACGTCGTTCGGTGACGTAAGCCGACCACCCTC
>JAKZUY010000310.1:0-4654 GCA_047516345.1 Dehalococcoidia bacterium
AAGACCCGTGAAAATCTACCTCGGACCGCCGGACGACAGCCCGCGCCAATGCCGGGACCCCGGCGACTTCCAAAGCGCGATCGACGGCATCTGGTCAGCCGCCCCCTTCTGACCGCGTCGTAAATCGGAACGGCTCACGCCCTCGCCCCCTGTCATGCTTGAGCGCAGTGAAGAATCTCCCGCTTAGACGGCCGCCACCCTCTCCAAGATACAAGGGGCGGGGTTTTGGATTCCCGTCTGCCCGGTACAGAGGAAGAGGGGGAGTTGCAAGCTATTTTCATAGTAATGACATATGGGTGCCTAGAGTATCTGTGTTTGATTGTCAAGGATTTTCAGGTCGCTGAGGCTTAGTTCTCCACCCACGCGGTTCCGCACATGGGAATTCCTCCCCGCCGTACGTCGTGCGAATCTGCGCCTGGCCCGCCCTCTGTCTATAATCCGGTTTTGACCACGCCGACTGGCAGGCAGGCGCTTATATGTCCTCAGCTATTGATAAAAAGCCGCTCCTCCTCGTTATGGATGGCCACGCAATGATCTTCAGGGCGTGGTTCTCCATTCCGGAGCGGCTGAGCACCTCTACGGGCAGGGACACCCGCGGCGCGTACGGGTTCCTCACCACGTTCCTCAAGGTCATCCGTGACCACTCCCCGACTCACGTCGCGCTCACACTCGACACGCGCGCCCCCACGTTTCGGGACGAGCTGTTTCCGCTGTACAAAGCCCACCGGCCGCCCGTCGACCCGGAGATCCACGAGCAGATCCCGATGGTCAAGTCGATCATGCAGGCGTTCAAAATACCGGTACTTGAATACGACGGATTCGAGGCGGACGACCTCGTCGGCACGCTCAGCACGCGAGCCGAAAACGAGGGCATCGACACCCTCATCGTCACGGGCGACGCAGACCAACTCCAGCTGGTGTCGCCGCACGTCAGACTCCTCATGTATTCCGGATTCGGCGACACCCGCGTATACGACGTGGAAGCCGTCAAGGAACGGTACGAGGGCCTCGGACCCGAATACGTGCCGGACATGAAGGCGCTCGAAGGCGATCCCTCGGACAACATCCCCGGCGTGCCGGGCGTGGGCAAGAAGGCAGCCCGGGCGGTCTTGTCCAACCTGGGCCGGCTCGAACAGGTCTACGAGCAACTCGACCGCGTCCCGGACATCAAAGGGCTGCGTGGGGCCAAGCGGGTGCGCAACCTGCTGGAAGAACACCGGGAAACCGCGTTCGCCGGCAAGGTGCTCACCACCATCGTCCGGGACGTGCCCGTGGAATTCGACTTCAAGGACGCCGAGTTCTGGAACTACAACCGCGACGAGGTGGTCGAGGCGCTCCTCGAGCTGGAATTCAGGACCATCACACGGAACGTTCCAGACCCCGGCGCGCCATACTCCCAAAACGCCAGCGCCCAACTCGCGTTCGGTGACACTCTTGCCGATCCGGAACCGGCAACCGCCGACGCGCGGGAGGCGTCGATCGACGCCGACTACCGCACTGTGACCACTTTGGAAGAACTTCAGGCGATGGTCACGGAACTTTCGACCGCCGCCGGGTTCGCATTCGACACCGAAACGACCGGCAAGGACCCGCTGAAAAGCGAACTCGTCGGGCTGTCGTTCTCAAACAAGGCGGGCAAGGCGTGGTACGTGCCGGTCGGCCACAACGAGGGCGAACAGATCCCCCTCCCGCAGGCCCTCGCCGTGCTGCGGCCAATGTTCGAAGATGAGAACACGCCCAAAGCCGCTCACAACGCCAACTACGACCTGATGGTCCTCGAAGAAGTGGGCATCCAGGTGAAGGGCGTCGACTTCGACACGATGGTCGCCGCAGCCCTCACCGGTCGCAGGGCGATCGGCCTGAAACAACTTGCCCTCGACTTCTTCCACGTCGAGATGACACCGATCACTGACCTGATCGGCAAGGGCCGCAAACAGATCACCATGGCAGAGACGACTGTGGAGCAGGCCGCAGACTACGCAGCCGCCGATGCCGACATGACGTGGCGCCTGCGGGAACACCTCACGCCGCATATCGAGTCGGAAAACCAACAGGCGGTGATGCACGAGATCGAGATGACGCTACTGCCGGTCATCGTACGCATGCAGCGCAACGGAATCCTGATCGATCGCTCCGTGCTGGCCGAGATGTCGGAGGAGCTGGGCGGCGAACTCGTCTCCATCGAAAACCACGCCCGGAACGACGTGATGGCGGGGCGCGAGTTCAACCTCAATTCCAACCAACAACTCGCAGCCATCCTGATCGACGAGTTGGGCGCCCCCAGGACCCGCAAAACAAAGACCGGCTACTCGATGGACGCCAACGCCCTTGAGGGAATGCTGCAAAAAGAGGACCTCGACCATCGCGCATATGAACTCGTCAGGGACGTCTTGCGGTTCAGGGAACTGTCCAAACTCAAGTCCACCTACGTAGACGCTCTCCCCCTGATCATCAACCCTCGTACCGGGCGCGTGCACACCTCGTTCAATCAGGTCGGTTCAGCCACAGGGCGGCTTTCGAGCACCGACCCGAACGTGCAGAACATACCCGTCCGCACAGAGCTCGGCCGGCGCGTCCGCTCGGCGTTCGTGGCGGACCGCGCGAATGGATGGACGCTCCTGGCGGCCGACTATTCACAGATCGAACTGCGCATCCTCGCTCACATGTCCCGCGAGCCAAGCCTGTTGGCGGCATTCGGGGCGGGCGAGGATATCCACGACGCAACGGCGCGGGCCATGTACGGCACGGAGGAGGTGACGTCGGAGCAGCGTCGCATCGCCAAAATCCTGAACTTCGGCGTCATATACGGCCTCGGCGCGCACGGAGTGGCGATGCAGACCGATCTGACCCGTACGCAGGGGCAGGAGTTCATCGAGCTCTACTTCGGCAAGTACCCGGGAATCAAAGAGTACGTCGATTCGATGAAAGAAGACGCTCGACGCAAGGGATACGCAGAGACCCTTTCCGGCAGGCGGCGTAAGCTGCCGGACATCAGTTCGCGCACTCGCTTCCACCGCGCCGCAGCCGAGCGCATGGCGGTCAACATGCCGATTCAGGGCACCGCCGCCGACATCGCCAAGATCGCCATGATCAACATCGACAAGGAGATGGCGGACCGCCGCCTCCGGTCCCGCATGTGCATCCAGGTACACGACGAATTGATCTTCGAAGTCGCCCCCGGCGAACTGGATGAAATGACCGACCTGGTCATAGACCTCATGCCAGCCGCCATGGACCTCGCGGTCCCGCTGAACGTCGAAGTCAAATCCGGCGACGCCTGGGGCCACATGGAATAGGCGGCCAGCCTAACTATCGTCTCTCCGGCGAAGGCCGGAGCCCACCCTAACCATCGTCTCTCCGGCACGAAGGCCGGTGCCCACCCTAACCATCGTCTCTCCGGCGCGCAGGCCGGTACCCAGCCTAACTATCGTCTCTCCGGCGAAGGCCGGAGCCCAGGGGTGGGGACCGGTTCCCCGCTCAAGTCCAGAATGAAAGATTGGACCCATCGCACCCCATTTTCACGGTAACGACATTTCGACGCTCACAGTAAAATCTTGTCTGCTTACATAAGATCTTGGACCGCTCGATAGGGTGGATTTCGCGTGAACAGGCCTTGGTCGCAACGGACGGGTCCACTCCACCGACGCGTTTTCCACACCGTTCACCCCCACCGCTCTCCGATGCCCGAACTACCCGAGGTTGAGTCTCTCCGACGCTATCTGGTGGCGGGACGAGTACCCGGCCGCATCATCACCTCCGCCTACGCCGACTGGCCCGGCGTGGAAAACACCGTTGACGGCGCGGCCGGACTCTCCACGCTGCCTGGACGGCGCATCATGTCGGCAAGACGGCACGGGAAGCAGCTTGTCTTACCGTTGGACCGCGGCGTGCTCGGCCTCCACATGGGCATGACCGGCCGGCTCGTCATTCTCGGGCCGGACGACGAGCCGCTGCGGTACGCGCGCTATACGTTTACGCTCGATGACGGGCGGCGCATCGAACTCGACGACGTCCGCCGTTGGGCCGGGGTCGTTCTCGCGAATTCCGAGGACGAATTGACCGGCCGCCTCGGTCCCGACGCCATCGATCCCACATTCACCAGCGAGATGTTCGTGGAGCGGACCGCAGGCCGCAGGTCCGCCATCAAGGCGTTGCTCCTCGATCAGTCGGTACTGGCCGGCGTCGGCAATATCTACGCCGATGAGGCCCTGCACCGGTCCGGTATATCGCCCGCCCGACGGGCAAACCGGATATCGCGTCTCCGACTGGCACGCCTTCACGGAGACGTGTTGGCCGTCCTCAACGAGGCCATCGATTTCATTGCCGCCAACCCCGACGAGCACGGAGCTCCGTACGTCGTCGATGCGTACGATGAGCGTATGCGTCTCTCCCGCAAGCGCGGCGCCCCTTGCCCGGCCTGCGCCGGACCAATCAGCTCGCGCAAACTCGGCGGCCGTACCGCATACTACTGCCCCCGCTGCCAACACTGAACAGCTACCCAGATTGATGATGAACCCACCAGCCCCGCCGTTGTAGTGGCGGGTTTCAAGAGCATGTTTCGTAATGTTGAGACCATCTGAATCACGATCCATTGGATTACGGTTTTCGCCAGAATTACGAGGTACGGCGCCGTATTCCAATTTCGTCATTCCCC
>JAKZUY010000311.1:0-6418 GCA_047516345.1 Dehalococcoidia bacterium
CTCTCCTCCGTCGTTTCGGCAATGGCCGGAACCCACCACATCCGTCATCCCCGACCCCGATCGGGGACCTAGGCGCAAATCGGCCCCACACACACCGTCGCCCCGGCGAAGGCCGGGGCCCAGGGGCCGGGCGTGGGAACCGCCCCACACCGACGTCCGCGACGAAAACCAGAACCCACCGCCTCCGTCTTTTCGGCGCAGGCCGGAATCCAGGGGGGCGGCCGGTCCGCCCTCCGTCGCACACGAGGTAGAACCAGCGACATCACGTAACCGTTATCCCCGCAAAAGCCGGAACCCTCCACACCCTGTCATCCCCGGCCTTCCCCAAATGTCATTCCGAGCGAAGCCGAGGAATCTAAGCCCTTCGTACACAATCCCAACGTTCACAAACGGCCCCCCGTCCGTCATCCCTGACCTCGATCGGGGACCTATTACCACACCCGTCACGTCACCCAAACCGTCGTTCTGGCAAAAACCGCAACCCACTACACCGTCTTCCAGGCCTTCGCCGGAACGATAGTGAGAGGACATGTGAAACACCCTGTCGAAACCCGCCTCTTCGACTGAATATGCGGCGCCATCAAAACGAATTGGTATTCCGCCGCTACGCGACATTTAAGGCCAAATTCTGTGAGCGTCGGACTATACTCCCAGGCATCGTGAAATCCCGTTGGACCAGTACCAAATCATGGCCATAGGCGTCCTGAGCCCGAAACTTGCGTCGCGTATTGCGGCCGGTGAAGTGATAGAGCGGCCAGCCTCCGTTGTGAAGGAGTTGGTCGAAAATTCCCTGGACGCCGGTGCAACCAGAATAAGGCTTGAGGTCGCCGATGGCGGCGCCAAATCAGTCTCCGTCACCGATAACGGTCAAGGAATACCGGCAGACGACATCGCGCTCGCATTCGAGCGTTTTGCCACCAGCAAGATTGACGAGTCCTCCGATCTTTCCGGCATAGCGACGCTTGGATTCAGGGGAGAGGCGCTGCCTTCGATCGCCGCCGTGGCGCGTGTCGAGGCCGTAAGCCGGGTAGAGGGATCCGACTCCGGCGCGCGGCTTGTCATCGATAACGGCGAACGGATCACAAAGGAACCCGCCGCCGGTGCGACAGGGACGCGGATCGAGGTCAAGGGTCTATTCGCGAAGGTGCCCGCCCGCCGAAAGTTCATGGGGTCTGCGGGACGGGAGCTCACCCGCATCCGGCAACTTGTGAGCACGTACGCGATCGTCTATCCGAAAGTGGCCTTCACTTTCGTCGCGGACGGCAACACCCGCTTCGCGACTCCCGGCTCCGGCGACCGCAAGGCGGCGATCGCGGCCGCATACGGCGCCCGACTGGCCGACTCGATGCTGACGATCGATGACGACGGCTCCGCTGCGTTCGGCGTGAGCGGACTGATTAGCGACCCCGGCGCCTCGCGGGGGACGCGGCGCTACGTGACTCTGGCGGTCAACGCCCGGTGGATTGAAAACCGCAGGTTGGCATTTGCTGTTGAACAGGGCTACCACGGGTTCTTGCCGGAACGCCGCTTCCCCGTCGCCGTCTTGTCGATCAGGACCCCGCTGGATGACGTGGACGTGAACGTGCACCCGGCGAAACTCGAAGTCCGCCTTCTCCGTGAAGACCTGGTGTTCAGAGAGATACAGCGGTCAATTCGCCTGGCCCTGAGCGATTTCGCGCCGGTGCGAACTATGAGCATTCCGGCAAGGTCAAATCCAGCAGGCCAGGCGTTGTCGATCCCCAATGCCAACAATCCGTTCGGCGCGGTCGCTATGTGGCCGAGCCGGTCGATTTCGCCCGCACAACAGCCGGAACAAAGCCCGCCGTACGTTCCGGAAGATCAACAAGCGCCCCTGGAACCTGTTCCCGAACCGGCGCATACTCCGGGTTCGCAACGGTCCGTGCTGCCCATTCTCCGGGTTATCGGCCAGGCCCGGGAAACCTACATCCTCGCGGAAGGGCCCGATGGCCTCTACCTCGTGGACCAGCACGCCGCTCACGAACGCGTCCTGTACGAAGAGATCAGACAGAGGATCGGATCGCAGGTCGCCGAGGCCCAACCGCTTCTCATGCCCGAAACGGTCGACCTTGATCCGCGTCAGATGGAGGCGATAGAGCTGTACGGGCAGGAGTTGAAGCAAGCCGGATTTCGAGCTGAGCCCTTCGGAGGAACGTCCGTAGTCCTGAGGGCGGTTCCCGCCATGATGGCAAACAGTAGTCACAGCCATACGCCGGGGACAGTTTTCGGCAATATTCTGGATGAAATCACCGAGGGGCGGGGGAGCGATTCGTGGCAGGACAGGCTGCTTTACACGATGGCGTGCCACGCCGCCGTCAAAGCCGGTATGTCGCTGACGACCGACGAAAGCCGCGAGTTGATCCGCCGGCTCGAACAGGCGGAACAGCCGCACACCTGTCCACACGGTCGGCCAACAATGATTCACCTCGACGCCGGGGCGTTGGAGTACCAGTTCGGCCGACGCTGACGACCGCGCGAAACTGCGATTGCAAAGGCCAGCGCAACCCGGCTACGCGCGATTGCGCAGCGATATCAGAACAGGTTGGCGCCAGGCACGTCGTGATCGAATGCGCCAATCGTGCCGGTCGCTTCGTCGGTCACGTACACGGTCTGCCCGTCAGCGCCGCCAAAGGCCAGGTTCGACGGTCGCCAGCCCTCGATGTGGTACAGCTCCTCCAGCTTCCCTGCGGCCGAGACGATCGACAAGGCGCCGATGCCCGGCAGAGCTCCCAATATTCTGCCGGTCGAGTCTATAGCCAAGCCGTCCGGAAGCGCCGGATCACGGAAACGCCGGACCATCCTGAACTGGGCCAATTGTTCGAGTTTCGTTATCTCGAACGCCAGCAGGCGATTGGCGCGCATCTCCGACACGTATAGCTCTTTCCCGTCCGGAGAGAAGGCCACGCCGTTCGGGTATGCGAGATCCGCGGCGAAGGGAAACACCACGCCGTCCGGGGTCGCCCTGTAGACGGGGCTGATGGATGGATCGGGGAGCGGCCTGCGTGCGGGATCGGTGAAAAACAGGTTGCCGGAAGGGCCAAAAGCCAAATCGTTCGGTCCGTCAAATGCCTGCCCGTCGAAATCAGAAACAAACACGGTGACTTCGCCCGAAGGGGTGACTCTCAGAATCTCCCTCCGCCCGGCGTCGGCGACAAACAGATCACCTCCCGGACCAAAAGCCTGGCCGTTCGGCCGACCTCCTGTCGAAACGAATTCCGACACATCACCCGATTCGCTTATGCGGCTGATCAAGCCGGTTCCGGCGTCGACGACGTACAGTTGGCCGTCAGGGCCGACGCACGGACCTTCAGGCAGTACAAAGCCGGTCGCCAACACTCTGAATGACGGAGGTGTATTAACGAGCGTATTCAATGTCTGTGTCCAACGTGTGAGACCGGTGCGGAGGCTGAGTCTAGCACGGAGCATACTCCATCGAATTGACGAAAATACGAACGGTCATATAGGCTCGAACAAACCGACCGGTCGGTCGGTTACTGACAGTGCCACTCATGCCTCCTGCCGTCAATACCGCCTCGGACAAGACCCGGCATCGGATACTCGACGCCGCCGAAGATGTGTTCGCCCGAAAGGGTTACCACGAAGCTCCGGTCGAGGAGATCGGCCGGGTGACGTCCTTGTCAAAAGGCGGCATCTACTTCCACTTTCCCAGCAAGGAAGACCTGTTCTTCGCCGTGTTGGACCGACTGGCCAGGCGGCTGGAATCGCGGGTCAATCGGGCGACAGCGACGGCGCCAACTCACCTGGCCGGCGCCGAAGCCGCCATCGAAGCGGTGATCAACGCACTTGCCGGAAAAAGAAAACTTGCCCGCCTGCTGTTACTTCAGGGGTACAGCATGGGCAATGCATTTCAACGAACACGCGCCAGGATTTTCAACCGATTCGCAGGAATGATCGAACACCAGATCGACCTTGCGGTCGACAGCGGCGAGCTGCCTCCAGTCGACTGCAAAATCGCAGCCCGCATCTGGCTCGGCGCCATCAGCGAGATACTGATTCACTGGCTCTATTCCGAGGGACCGGCGCCGCAAGACACGTTGCCGACGTTGCGAAAAATGTTCGTAAACAGCCTGACCCCGGTCCAGGCCCGACAGGCAGGCGACGAATGAGCGGCGGCAGAACGACCACGGGCAGGGACCGCGTAATCCTTCGGCCGTGGCGACGAATCATGGTCTTCTCCGAGGCCATCAAGTTCGAGCACAGCGTATTCGCTTTGCCTTTCGCAGTCGTATCGGCCCTCATGGCCATGGAGATGCGCCAGGATTGGGCGAGCCTGGGTTGGGTCGTGCTGGCGATGGTCGCCATGCGGACATTCGGAATGGGCTCGAATCGCGTTGTCGATGCCAAAATCGACGCTCGAAATCCACGTACGTCGGGCAGGGCGTTGCCGGTCGGCCTGCTTTCTCATCGGGAAATGTGGGTCTACATGACGATCTCATTTGCCGTATACGGATTTGCCGTATCCCAACTCGAACCCCTTGCGTGGCGGCTCGCGGCGATCCCGGTATTGGTGATGCTTGCGTACCCATACCTGAAGCGATTCACGTGGCTAAGCCACTTCGGTCTGGGGGTGGTGTACCTGATCGTTCCGCCCGCCGCCTGGATCGCCGTCACCGGCGAATTGCCCGCAGGGATCATTTGGATGGGCGTGGCAGCCATGATGTGGGTCGCCGGATTCGACGTCCTGTACGCAACCGCCGATCTTGAAGTAGACAGGGCACAGGGACTCAAATCCATTCCAGCCAGGTTCGGCATAAGGTCCGCGTTGGTGTGGGGCAGGGCGCTCCACGGTTCAGCCGTCGTTGCGATCGTGGTTGCCGGTGTACTGCTTGATGCCGGACCTCTGTACTTCGCAGGAGCGGCGGCGGCGGCGATCTTGCTCGCATACGAAAACAGCCTGGTGTCGTCGACGGACCTGACACGGCTGAACGTGGCGTTCTTTACGATGAACGGGATAATCGCCGTTGTGTTCGGCGTATTTGCATCTCTTGACGTGTTGATTTGATGAAATTGACTTGCATGTCAGCGGCACGGCCGCGGGCAACCGTACCTAACCGGACATTTGAGAATGCCAATCGGGGCGACCGTTGCTTGGGTTGGGAGGAGTCGTAGTCGTGGGAACATTCGTCATTGGAATAACCGGCGCGAGCGGCGCGCCGTACGCGAGAACAGTCCTGTGCGAACTGCTGCGGGGTGGGCATCGGGTCTTTGCCGTGGTTTCGGATTCCGGGCGCAAGGTGCTCCAGGTCGAATCAGGAATCTCACTCACGGGAAACACTCAGGCCGATCGTGATCCGATCCACCAGTGGCTCGGATTAGCCGACTCCGAATCCGGACTCACGCTGCTGCATCATCAAGACGTGGCCGCGCCGATAGCCAGCGGCTCGTTCCCGATCGACGGCATGGCGATAGTCCCGTGTTCCGGCGGCGTGCTCGGTCGAATTGCAAATGGCATCTCTAGCGGCCTGATAGAACGGGCAGCGGACGTATGTCTGAAGGAGCGGCGGCGGCTCATTCTCGTTCCAAGGGAAACCCCGATCAGTCTGGTCCATCTGCGGAACATGACCGCCGTAACCGAGGCCGGAGCGATAGTTCTGCCCGCGAGCCCGGGTTTCTACCACTCACCGAAAACCATCCAGGACCTCGTCGACGGGGTCGCCGGCAGAGTCATTCACCACCTCGGAGTTACTACGCCGCTCCTCAGGGAATGGCGAGGTCCCCAGCCCAGCGCGTACGCGCCGTCCGATCGTTAGAAATGCCTTTTTCGGACCTCCAGTCATTTATCCGTGCCCTCGAAGCCGAGGGCGAGTTGAATCGCGTCACCGTACCGGTAAGTCCTGAACTGGAGATAACCGAGATCGCCACGAGGATGGTCAAGTTCGGCGGCAGCGCAATGCTGTTCGAAAACGTGGATGGAGCGAAGTTTCCGCTTGCCATCAACCTCCTTGCCAGCGAACGGCGCATCGAGCTCGCTTTGGGAATGCACCCCGAACAGATAGGCGAGGAGTTGGCAACATTCGCCGAACGCGTCAATCCGCCGACGCTCGGCGCGCTCTGGGCAAACCGCGGCACCGCATTCCGGCTGCTACGCTCGCGCCCGAAGCGTGTCCGACGCGGCCCTGCCCGGGAAGTCGTGAACGACGAACCCGACCTGTCGACGTTACCCGTATTGAAGTGCTGGCCCGGCGACGGCGGCCGCTTCATCACGTTCCCGCTTGTCATTAGCCGCGACCCCGACACAGCCGCTCCGAACATGGGCATCTACCGAATGCACGTGTACGACCCGGTCACGACCGGCATGCACATGCAGATCCAGAAGGGGGGCGGCTTTCATCATCCCAGGGCCGAATCCCGAAACGAGCCGCTTGAAATGGCCGTAGCC
>JAKZUY010000312.1:0-22802 GCA_047516345.1 Dehalococcoidia bacterium
CCAGGCCGATGGCAGCACGTGGGCTCGAGTCGAAATTGGCGACTTCATGTCAGAGGGCGTCGCGCTGGATGACCGTACGTTTGAGTTCCGCTTCAAAAAGTGGAGCGGCCTGTGGTACGGGTGGATGCACCAGAACACTGGATCCGTACCGATGATCAGCAAGAAGGCATACGACGAACTTGGTTACGACGAAGCCGTACTGACCCCGGTGTTCACCGGCCCGTTCGAAGTGGACGAATGGAAGGGCAACGACATCGTTCAACTTTCGGCAATCGATCCGCACTGGCGTCAGACACCCGGCGTCGCCAACGTAAAGATCGTCGAAATTGGTGAAGTTGCGACTCGCCTGGCGGCATTCCAGACCGGTGAGATCCACCTGGCGCAGTTCCCAACCAACAGACTAGCCGATGCCGCTGAGGCGACTGGCGGAACTTTCCATGAAATCGGAAATCCGTCGTCGAGACACGTGGCGTTCGCCGGCAACTACTGGATGAAGCAAGACCACAATAGCGGGGAGGACATCTATCCCCGGCCGGGTCTGAAGCCTGATGACGAGCACCCCTGGATCGGAGACCCCGAAAACCCGGCCAACATGGAACGCGCCCGTCTGATCAGGCACGCTATGGCGCAGGCCATCGACCGGGACCTCATCAACCAGGAAGTTCTTCTTGGCCTTGGCTCGCCACAGTACACCTGGTACGGGTTCGACAAGAACGCCAACCCCGAGTTCTTCAAGGACGAATGGATAATTCCGTACGATCCTGAAGGTGCCAAGCGGACGATTGCCGAGCAGGGCTTCCCTGACGGGTTTAAAGTTCCCTTCTACCTGCCGCCCGACGTGCCTGGCGTCGTTAGCGTCGAGATCGGTGAGGCGATCGGCCAGATGTGGAGAAACATCGGGCTCGACGTCGTCATCGAAAGCACCGCGTATCAGGCCCGAAGGCCAACCATGGTTGAACGATCGATCGACGTGGTCTGGATGTGGGCTTCAAACGCCTCGGTCGGTAAGATCGACGATGCTCACAGCCACGGAGTGATTCCCTCAGCGGGATGGAACCGCGGCATGGAGATTCAGTGGGTTCTCGACCTCTGGATGGAAGCCGACGCCGAGGAAGATCCGCAGAAGCGCATCGAGATCAACATCCGTGCTGAGGACATGCAAGCGCACTGGTTGACGGTGGCGCCGGTTGTAGGCGTCCCCAGCATTTGGGTGGCCAGCGGAGACGTACTTGAGTGGAGGCCATTCTCGGAAGGCGCCGGCTACGCCGGTACATTCGAGTCGGTCGTCCTCAAGTAGGTAAAGTCACGATCGCGGCAGCGGGGGTTAGTTCGATCCCCGCTGCCCCTGATCGTGCTAGTCGGGCACTCCCTGAGGGCAGCGTCGGCGCGAACGCCGGTTTCGCGGCCTCTAAGTTGTCCGGGAAAGTGTAAAAACGGGCGTCGGTAATGGCCAGGTTTCTGGTACGACGATTCTTCTACGCGATCGCCGTCGTCATCTTGGTGACGCTGTTCGTATTCGTTTTGTCCCGTGCGTCAGGGGACCCGCGCACCGTTTTCCTGAACGAATACACCACCCAGGAGCAGTGGGACGAATGGGGCCGCCAGTGGGGCCTCGACAAGCCGCTCATCGCACAGTACGGACTTTGGTTGGGGCGCGCTGCGACCGGAAATCTCGGCCAATCTCTACGGGAAAGCCGGCCGGTTCTGGACGTCATACTGGAAAGGGTTCCGGCCACCGTCCAACTAGCGGCCGGAGCATTCGCGTTCGCGATCTTCCTGGGGCTGCCGTTTGGCGTATTGTCCGCCGTCTGGCGCGGTAGCTGGATGGACTACCTTGGCCGAACCATTGCGTTGTTCGGCCAGGCCCTCCCGCCGTTCTGGTTAGGGATCATGCTGATCCTTGTGTTTTCGGTGCAACTCGGGTGGTTGCCGACGAGCCGGCGGGAAGGACTCGATCACTTCATACTTCCCTCCGTCACACTTGGTTGGCTCACCGCTTCAGGTCTGCTTCGCCTCGTGCGATCCGCCATGCTGGAAGTGCTCGACTCTGAGTACGTGAAAATGGCTCGGGCGAAAGGCGTTGGATCGAACGCGATTATCTGGAAACACGCCTTCCGCAACGCCATGATCGCGCCTTTGACATACGCCTCACTGGTGTTTGTCGCCTTCCTGACGGGCGCCGTTGTTACCGAAACGGTGTTTTCATGGCCTGGGTTGGGCAGGCTGGCAGTTACTTCAGTAAACAACCTTGATTTGGCTGTGTTGTCCGGCGTGGTTTTGTTACTGACTGCGCTGTACGTGATAGTCAACTTCCTGACCGACGTTCTTTACGCGGTGATTGATCCCAGGATACGGCTGGAATGAGCCTTAGTCCCGTGATTGCTGAAGTGCAGTTGCCTGTGATACCCGGTCAGGATCGCGGCCGCATAGGCGGCTGGATTCATGAGTTCAACCGCTATCCGGTTATCCCGGGGATCATCATGCTCTTCATGGTGATCGCGGCCGTTTTTGCTCCTATCGTGGCGCCACATGACCCACTGTTCGGGTATCTGGGTGACCGTGAGATACCTCCGGTCTGGTATCCGGAAGGAAGCGCCAACCACATCATGGGGACCGACCCCCAGGGTCGGGATGTGTTGAGCCGCGTTATTTACGGCGCCCGGATCTCAATTTTAATCGTTGTGACGGTGGTTGCTATTGGCGGGACCTCCGGGACCGCTTTGGGAATCATCGCGGCCTGGTATGGCCGCCACGTCGATGAGGTCATCATGCGGGCCGTCGACTTCACACTGGCGGTACCGTTTATTCTCGTCGCGCTTGTGTCGGTCATCGTTTTTGGCCAGAGTATGACCGTCGTGATAGTCCTGCTCGCCGTGTTCAGTTGGAACGGATTCGCGCGCCAAATACGGGCCGATGTTCTGAGGATCAAAACGGCCGACTACGTTGCGTTGGCGGAGGTCGCAGGAGCATCCACGTTCTGGGTAATGTGGAAGCACCTACTCCCGGGCGTTATAAACACGATGACTGTCGTCGCCACGCTGCGGGTCGGTTCGCTAATCCTTGCGGAGGCTACGCTTAGTTTCCTGGGCGCAGGCATCCCGCCGCCTACCCCTGCTTGGGGGGTCATGGTGGCGGATGGCAGGGGATATCTCGCCTCCTCGTGGTGGATCGCATTCTTCCCGGGCCTGGCTATATTCCTGCTGGTGCTGTCGAGTAATTTCCTCGGCGATTGGCTACGCGACCGGCTCGACCCACGCTTGCGCCAACTTGACTAACCCATTTCTTTGTTGGAGGCAGGAGACGTGACAGGAAAACTGAGAGTTCTTCATTACGTCAATCAGTTCTTCGCCGGACGCGGAGGCGAGGAACTGGCCAACCTGGAGTTGGACGCAGTGGACGGGCCTGTAGGTCCCGGAGTCAGGCTCAACGCCCTGTTCGGAGACGACGCCGAGATCGTTACGACGTTGGTCGCCGGTGACAATTGGGTAGCTGAAAACGAAGATGTTGCAGCCGATCGCCTGCGCGAGGTGATTCTCGAATCAAACCCCGGCGTCGTAGTGGCAGGGCCAGCATTCAACGCCGGCCGATACGGACTGGCCTGCGGGCTGGTGTGCAAAGTCGCGCAGGATGCCGACGTGCCGGCGGTAACCTCTATGTTTGAAGAGAACCCCGGCGTGCTGACTTACCGAAGCGATGTGCTGATCGCTGCTGGGGCCGAGGACGTCAAGGGGATGGAGCCTGCGCTGGCAAAGCTGGCGGAACTGGCCTTGAAACTCGGAAACGGTGAAAGCCCGGGGCCGGCAGAAAGCGCTGGTTACTTTCCGCGCGGCATCAGAATAGAGGGCACGCGCTGCGCATCTGCGGCAACTCGGGCCGGCGACATGTTGATGGCTCGCCTGACCGGTTCGCCATGGACCACTGAACTGCGTATCGAGACGTCCGACACCACAACTCCTGCGGACCCAGTCAGCGACCTCACTCACGCCAAAATCGCCATGATGACGTCGGGAGGGCTCGTTCCCATAGGTAATCCCGATGGGCAGGTGCGAGGCGGTTCTACGCGATGGTGGAAGTACTCCATCGACGGCCTCAGCGGCTTGAGTCCTGAAGAGTGGGAGTCGATCCACCGCGGCTTCTTTGTCGGAATAACGAACGAAGAGCCCAACTACGTCATGCCGCTCGACGTGATGCGACAGCTCGAAGATGCGGGCGGCATCGCCGAGGTGCACCCGATAGCAATCAGCGTGTCGGGCGTCGGCACACACGTCAGCGACTCCAAACGAATTGGCGATCAGATGGCGGAGTACTTGCTGGCCGAACAGGTGGACGGTGCGCTGCTCGTCGCCACCTGAGGCACATGCAATCGTTGCGGCGCAACGATAGCCAGACGCATCGAGGACGCGGGCATACCGGTAGCAGTGATAACGGCGTTGTTCAGCCTCGCGTTGACTACCGGAGCCCCCAGAGTGGTCAAGGGCGCCAGAATAGAACACGTGTGCGGCGACCCGACACTTGGACCGGAGCGGGACGTGGCGTTCAGGCGGGAGATCGTGCGAACGGCCCTTGAATCTCTGACAACACGAGTCACCGAGCCGACCTTGTTTGAGCCGGCGGGCGCGTAGCGGCAAACGCCCGGCCGGAGGCGCATCAACGGTCGGCAGGTCGTAACGGCGGTCACTTTTGGGCCTTAAGCAATGAAACTCGAACTAGGGAAATTCCCCGTTTCAGCCGTCCGCGAAGGTTCGCACACAGGCTATCGTGACGGTGTTCTAACTCTCGACACGGAGTCGCTGACCAGACTCGTCCTTGAGAATCCGGCCATTGTTCACGCCCGCATCGAGATCGCCCGCCCCGGAGATTCTGTTCGCGTCGTCGGATATCGCGATGTCGTTGCGCCACAGATCAAGGTTGACGGCCCGGGTGTAGCCTATCCGGGCATCTGCGGCCGGTCGGCCGATTTCGCCGGTCGTGGTCGGACTCACCGCATCGACGGTGTTGGCGTGGTCAACCTTGCCGATACCGAACCGCCGCCCGGAGGCACGGTCGAGAAGCGGACACACGGCTTCGACACGTTGTTCGACATGTCCGGTCCGTCGGCGTCCTTAATTCCTTATTCGCAACTTAACAACATCTGCCTGGTACTCCATACCGACCGAAACCTGTCCGAGTCGGCCCGCGCATGGGCGGCCGAGGCTGCGACGTTGCGGGTGAGCGACGCCATTGCCGAGACGGTTCGGGGAGAAACTCCGGCCGAGGTTCAGACGTTCGAGAGCCCGGAGTCCGACTCTGACCTGCCCCGTGTGGTGTACATCTCATGTCACGGCTCACCCGAACACTACGCCGACGCCGTCCGGGCATATGGAACGTCCATCTACGGCTTGTCACGCCTCAACGCGCCGTGGCTGCTCAACCCGAATGAGTGGCTCGATGGCGCTGTGGCAGGGAGAGACTCCTGGATTCTGGTAAACAATCCGGTGATCATGGACCTCTATTCCCGTCACAATCGGGACCTGATATTCGCCGGTTGCATCGCCATCCGCACAAGGTGGAGCCAGCAGGTCGAGAAGAACGTGACCTCGAATCAGGCCGCCAAGATCGCCCAGCAGGTTGGCGCAACGGGGGCCGTCGTAACCTGGGACGCAGGCGGGAACGACTTCATGGAGGTCATAAGGACCGTCCAGGCCTGTGAACAGATAGGCGTCAACGCTGTATTCTTGACCTTCGAGGAACACCCGGACAATGGAAGTCCGCTCCTTGAACCCCTGCCGGACGCCAGGGCGATAATCACCACAGGATGGGGCCGCAACGAGTTGATGTCGGAGGCGAGCATTCCCGAATACGATGAACCGCTGCCGGCCGTCGACAAGGTGATCGGCAGGCAGTCCATCATGGCCAACCAAAACGCCCTGTCGGGGCAAGTGAATTCACGCTCGGAGCTGCCGACGTACATGTGGGTAGACCGGTACGGCTCCACCTCGTGGAGCGCATTTGACTATTAACATTCAGCGGAACCAGAAAAAATTCTCTATGAAGGGAGAAGGATCGTGACGAGCCAGCAAAAGCTGAAAGTGGTTCATTTCCTCAACAAGTTCTTCGCAGGAATCGGGGCTGAAGAGGCCGCGAATCACCCGATCGAAGTTCGCGAAGGTCCGGCCGGACCGGGAAACGCGTTTCGGGCGGCGTTCAAAGACGATGCCGAGATCGTTGCCACGATAGTCGCCGGCGACAACTACTTCAATGAAGAACATGAAACTTCCGTGAGGGCAGTCGTCGATACCCTGGCCCGATACCGTCCCGATCTTGTGATCGCCGGTCCGGCCTTTAACGCAGGACGCTACGGCCTGTCGTGCGCCGAGGTGTGTCACCTGGCATTGGCGGACGGCATTCCGGCTGTGACTGCGATGTTCGAGGAAAACCCGGGCACCCTGACCTACAAGAAAGAGGTCATTATTGTGCCGACCAGCGAAGGCGTCGGCGGAATGGCGGCAGCCGTCGCAGCCGTCGCCCGCATCGGCTTGAAGCTGGCCCGCGGGGAGGAGTTGGGCACGGCAGACGAGGAAGGATACATCCCGCGTGGCATCCGAAAGGCCGGCAGACGAGACGTGCGGGCAGCGGATCGCGCCATAGAAATGATTCTCAAGAAGGTCCGCGGCGAACCCTTTGTTACGGAGCTGCCTATCGAGTTGCCCGAGGTTGTCGAACCGGCCAGTCCGCTAACCGACATGAAATCGGCGCGTATCGGCCTCGTTACTTCCGGAGGGCTCGTTCCCATGGGCAATCCCGACCGATTGTCGGGCGGGCCGGCGCAGGTCTGGTACCAATACGACATCAGCAAACTCGCCACGATGGAATCAGGCAAATGGGAGTCGGTTCACGTCGGGTTCTACACCGACGTAACCAACGAAAACCCGAACTACGTGCTTCCGTTGAACGTCATGCGGTCTCTCGAGGACCGCGGCGTAATCGAGTCGATCCACCCCGAGTACCTGACCACATCCGGCCGTGGCACCACGGTCGCAGATTCGCGGCGTATGGGCCAGGAGATGGCGAGCGCCCTCAAACGTGGAGGAGTGGACGGCGTTGTCATGGTGGCCACCTGAGGGACCTGCAATCGTTGCGGCGCAACGATAGCGAAGGAAATCGAGCGAGAAGGCATACCTGTCGCCTTGATATCGGCCCTGTTCAGCCTGGCCCTCACAACCGGGGCGCCCAGAGTCGTCCGCGGCGGACGGATCGAACACGTCTGCGGAAACCCACGACTTTCGCCTGCCGACGATCTTGCCTATGCGACCAACATCGTGGAATCGGCGCTTGAGTCGTTGATGACGCCTGTGGCTGAGCCAACACTTTTTGAGCCCAGCGTTACCTGATTTTTCACACGGCGCAAACAAACCCATTCCGCGTCGATGCCGGCGGCCAGAGCTGTGCCGCCTGAACTGTGACGCAATTCACTGGAGCCGAATATGAGCGAGGCTGACAAGAGACTTGAACTGGGAATATTCCCGGTAACCGACGTACAACTTGGTTCCACGACCGCCTATGACGACGGCGTTGTGACGGTCGACGCAGACGGACTTCGGGACATGCTCCTCGAGGACATACGGCTCGACGACGTGCAGTTCGACGTGGTTCACCCCGGGGACATGGTGCGCGTCACCACGGTTCGGGATCAAGTTGAACCCCGGATCAAGGTAAACGGCCCGGGCGTCGTATATCCCGGGCTCGACGGGCGGCCAGTTGACGCTGTCGGATCAGGGCGTACGCACGTCCTTCGAGGCATGTCGATTTTCGAGGTGTCCGACACCATGTGGTACCCGGGCAATGACGGTGACGTTGAGACCTACCTGGACATGTTCGGGCCAGGCGGCCAGGCGGTCCCGTTCGGCTCGATGCACAACCTCTGCATGATGATCACGCCGCGTGCAGGAGTGCATATAGAGGACCAGAACCAGGCGATACACGGCGCGGTCCTGCGCGTATCGGACGCGATAGCCGCGACGACGAAGGAACTTGAACCCTCTTCGGTTGAAGTGTCGGACCTTGGGCCAGAGGATGCGTCCCTGCCGCGTGTCGCCTACATCATGGCCCTGCGCTCGCCTGAGCACTACTCGAACTCCCAGTATGCGCATTGGACCGCGATATACGGCATTACGAGGCTCACCCCGCCGTGGCTCATCAACCCGAACGAAATATTCGATGGCGCCGTGTCAGGCCGAGCGTCGTGGGAACTCGTCAACAATCCGGTCGCGTGGGGATTGTCGCAACGGCACGGTCAGGACCTCAATTTCGTCGGGTGCATCATTATCCGCACAAGGTGGTCGGCCCAGAGCGAGAAGTTTCTTACTGCGAACCAGGTTGCTTCGCTTTGCCGGACTCTGCGCGTGGATGGCGCCGTCGTGGGATGGGATTCGGGCGGCAACGACTTCATGGAGGTTATCCGTACCGTGGAGGCTTGCGAGAAAAGCGGTGTGAAGACCGTATTCCTGACGATGGAAGAGAGCCCGGCCAGCGGTGGGCCGCCTCTTCTGGAACCCTTGCCCGAGGCCGACGCGATAGTGACGACCGGTTTTCATGGCCCAGCCGGAGGCAGGATTGCCGAACTGACCGCTCCTGAACGCGTAATAGGCAGGTCAGAGATCTGGCGCGTCGATCCCACCTCGAACAAGTACGTCAAGCACGACGCGGCGGGACCGCTGAGGTCGATTGCGTGGTCGGACCGCTACGGATACACGAAAGAAACCGCGTTCACGTACTAGGCGGCGCGTTGTACCCGCGCATTCCCGCCCCGCTGATTCCTGCGGGGCTTGCCGACTGATCAGCCGGAATAGCGCCGTCTGCCATTATCGGCAGGGGAGGGCGGTAGCGGCCTTTAAACCTCGAAACAGCTTGTCCGGCTTTCGAGGGAGGACAAGCCGAGGCCGGAACGGCCAAATGGCAACTCGCCTTGCGCGTCTACTACGCCGACCCCCGTGCTCATGTTCAGCGTGATGTTGCGTCGACCGATAACGCGGCCCACCGGCCCGGTCGGCGCGGGATTCGACTCGGCCCGCCCGACACCGACGCTGACGATGGATTTCACTTCGGGCAGAGGTTCCAATATCGGAGGGCCGCCGTCTGCCGGGTCGTCTTCCTGAACGACGAACACCGTGTCCAGGCCCTCGAACTCGCACGCTTGCGCTGTTCGGACGGCCTCCATGAAGTCGTTGCCGCCGACCATCCCGACCACTATCGCGCCTTCGGCTCCCAACATTTTGGCCGTCTTTGCAGCTTGCCGCGAAACAACGTTCTTTTCGAGCTGCGAACTCCACCGCGTGCGGATGACGACGCACCCCACAAGGTTCAGATCTTTGCCATGCCTCCCGTACAACTCGAAGAGCATCGGGTTGTTCGAGAATCCCCAGGAGTCGCCGAATGTCAGAGCGCCATCCAGCATTTCGTTTGGATGAATCACCCACGGCGGGTGCAACCTCGTGAGGCCATAGAGGTGATCGCCCCAGCCGCGTACGGAGCCCGCATGATGCTCCGGCGAATGTTGGCAAAGGATGTAAACCACTTTTGGCAGAGACGAGTCAGCTTTACCCAATTCGAACACTTCGAGCTCGGGGGGATCTAAATCCTCGACCGCCTCGGCAAGCGAATCCGACACGAGTAGAGCCGCCGCATGGGCCGCGTCGTTTCTGTCGAGGACATCCCTGTCCGGGTCGATGTCCAACATCACACAAACGTTTATGAGCTTCGAAGACTTGGGGGTCAAGTCTCCGTTGCCGCGCATGTCGATCACCGATCGATCGGTGTAGTTGCCCATACCCACGCCCAGATAGAGCGGTGTATCCGATACCTCGACGACGGCTACTCCCGTGAGCTTGTGCGTGCGGCCGCTGCCGACCGTATCCACGGGTCGCCCGCAGATGCCCGGATAGACCGAGCCGCCTCCGCTTACCTTGACCATCGGCTCGATAACGTCCCTGATCAGCGTGATGCGTACCGAATCGCCCGGCCGGGCCAGATCAAAATCTGCCGACAGGACGCGCGGGTCTTCGAGAATTTTGCTCGTCAGGCCGGCCCGGTCGATCTCCAACTTGCCGTCGGTCCACGCGGTCTTATTGCCGAATTCGACTTCCGTAACCGGGAATTTGCCTAGTTCCAGTCTCATCGCTATGTCTCTTCCAGCCTCGCGGCCCTAATGGAGTTGGTCATTTCGTCAAGCGGCTGTGCGCCGGCGTCGAACCGGGAGCAACCGGATAATTCGTTCACGGAACAGCGGGAACGAAGAGAGTCGGTTCACTCACCTCAGTCGTCAAAGCGCCCAGTGCTGCACTGACGATCTCCCCGCTGTATGCCCTGTCCTTTTCGGGTCCAAGCGTGGGGTCCCCGCACACGTACTCGATCCTGCTGCCCCGGATGACGCGCGGGGCGCCGGTAGTGAGGGCCAGTGAAAAGATGGCGGAGATCATTGCGACCGGTATACCGGCCTTCTCGATTTCCTTCGCTACCGTTGCGCCGCAACGGTTGCAGGTACCTCAGGTGGCGACCAGTAGAGCGCAGTCGACCCCGGCGGACTTGAACTCAGACGCCATCGCTGCGCCGATCTTGCGCGAATCGGCAACGGCAGTGCCCACGCCGCTGGTCGTCAAAATCCACTGATAGACGGACGCCACCGCTCCAGACCGCTCCACGTCCCTGACCACGTTTAGCGGCAGGATGTAGTTCGGATTTTCGTTGACGATCGCCGTATAAAACCCGCGGTGCACACTCTCCCACTCTTCCGCCGACAGGGAGTCGATCCCTTCGATCGAGTACCTCAGATATCCGGTAGAGCCGCCGCGCACCAGTCTGTCCGGATTGCCCTTGGGGACGAGTCCGCCGGTCGTCACGAGGCCGAGCTTTGCATTCGTCAAGTCGGCGATTGGCATAGCCGGCACAACCGCATCCGGCATGCGAATCGGGAGTTCGGTAACCCACTCGCGGCCGCCCATTCTGGCCATCAACATGTCCACGGACCGCCTCGCTGCGGAGTGCGGGCGGAGACCCGGCCGGCGAATGCCACGGGGCAGGTATCCTTCTTCTTCGGCCGGGCCGAGGCCGTCGCCGGACCCGAGTTTCGTTGCAAGCTCCGCAAGTTGGGCGATGATCGCCGACATGCGTATCGGCGATTCGTCAGTTGGAACGATGTAGGCCCGCGTTTCGTACTCCAGTACGCCGGGGTTTTCCGGATACATGGCCGTCACGGCAGGAATGCCTTCCCCGTTGGCCAGCACACACACCTCGCCGCAGGCCAGTCCGTATCGGCCGGCGTTAAAGGCAGGTCCGGCAACCACAACGTCAGGGTTGAACCTGCGGAGGGCATCTTGCACGGCCCGTGCAGAGGCCGCGCTTTCTTCGGTGAAGTAGTTATCGCCGCTGACTATCGTCGCGACTACCTGGCCGGAGTCGCCAAGGGCAGTTTGCAACGCGCGGCCCGGTCCGACCGCGCCGTCGCGTATTTCGACAGGCAGGTTGGCCTGTTCTTCGCCTCCGACGCCTGCGAAAAATTGATTAAGGAAATGAACGACTTTAATGGGCTGTGTCACAACGGAATCTCGCTTCCATACTGCATTCGTCCGGGATGTTACAGCGCGCGGGTTAGCCGGAACACCTTACGAAGAGCAAAAACTGGGACTTGGTGAAGTTGGCGCTACTGATGGCGCTTACGCGTGATGGGGTCGTATGGCAGTCGGGAAGACGCTCCACGGCGTTTTCGATCCGCTCCCCGGAATGAGTCAGCGAACCGGGCCAGGCTGAAATCTTGCGCATTGCAACCCGATGGTGTGGCTAGCGTGTGTGTCGGGGCACGGCGATGTCACGCATGGCTTGGGTCGGAGGGTGAGTCCAGCTTTAACGCCATCAGGTTTTCGCTGAAATACTCGCCATCGACGAATATGGCCTGTCTCTCTATGCCGTAAGTCTCAAAGCCGAAGGACGCGTACAGGGATTTTGCGGGCTTGTTCGTGCTCTCCACCCCGAGGTGGATAACGGCCAGCCCGGGCATCTGCCGTGCCCGTTTCAGGGCGGCGTCCAGCAACGCCCGCCCGTACCCTTTACCCTGTTTCTCGGCGGCCACGTGCATCCCGACGATCACTCCCAAGTGCAAGCGTTTGGGCCTCTTCTCCCGGAAAAATCCGACCGTACCGACAAGATTCTCGTCGACGAAACAGCCAAGGTTGAATGAGTCGGCTGAATCAAAAGTCGTGAGCAGCCGCTGAGCGAAAGTATCCATTGGCCAGTCTCTCTGTTGCTCGTACGAGGAGATGAACGCCGTGGGATGCTCCTTTAGGGCCCTCAGCCTGAGCGCCCGGTATTCGCGGGCGTCACTCTTAGTCAACTCGCGGATAATCATAAAAAGTCCCAGGTTTCACGGATGGTCAGTAGGTCTGCCCGTGGCCCGTTGATATGGATTCCCATACGATTCTTGCGGGGATGGATGTGCTGTCAGCTATCTGACGCCGAGTGGTCGGCATTCTAGGCATGACCTCAGTGCAACCTCTGGTGTCTGGATCGGGGTGCGCCGTTTCCTCGACCAATACCGCGTTAACCACGCGCAGTCCAGTCCTACAGTCTGCTGCGACGTGACGTGTGAATAATCACTGCTTTCGTGGAAGAGCCTAGAAGGTAGTTTTAGATACAGACCGTGCCCGTTGTGGTCCCCGCCGCCACGTGCTGGCGGGGTGGGAACTGGTGGATACCGCCACCAAGGATATTTACGTCCCGGTCCACATAGCCGCTCACCGACTTCCGGAGGGCGCACCGGTGCCCGCTCCGTTCGTGTATCTACGGCGGCGCTTAAGTCGCTGCGGCCTGTTTTTCCATCTCTGTGCTGTATATGCCTTGGCGGGCAGCGGCGGTGACATAGGCCCTGTGATGGAACGCCTGCTGAGTCCGCTCATTGTTGGCCATGCTCCCGCTCCAGGCCTTGAGTGGCGCGGCCTGCAGTCCGCGGCCGAAGGAGAAGCTTAGCTCCCACGGCGCTCCTGCCGAGGCGGCGTACTGGTTGATCGCGTTGAGGTTTGCAGTCGCTTCATCGTCTCCTTGTCCTCCGGACAGGAAGGCGACTCCAGGGACGGCGGCGGGCACTGTTCGTTTGAGGCACTTTACCGTTTTCTCGCCTACCTCCCCGGATCCGGCCCGGTTGGACGCGTCCTTACCGGAGAGCACCATGTTGACTTTCAGAATGGTCCCTTCCAGGAGAATCCGCTGGGTACCCAGCTGGTAGTAGACTTCGCGCAGGGTCGCTTCGGTGGCTTCAAAGCAACGGTCGATGTCGTGGTCTCCGTCCATCATCACTTCGGGCTCAACCATTGGCACAAGGCCGGCCTCCTGGCTGAGGGCTGCGAAGCGGGCCAGAGCGTGTGCGTTGACCTCCATGCAGTACCGGCTAGGTATGCCAGGGCCTATGGCGTAGATGCCGCGCCACTTAGTGAACCGGGCTCCCAACTCGACGTACTCGGCCAGCCGGTCTCGGAGGCCGTCGAGTCCTTCCGTCACCTGCTCGCCGGGTGCGCCCGGCAGCGGCTTGCCACTGGTGTCCACCTTAATGCCGGGCATGATGCCCTGGTCCTGGATGACCTTAACCAGCCGAGTCCCATCTGCTCCACTCTGCCTAAGGGTCTCGTCGAAGAGGATTATGCCGCTTATGAACTTACCGGCGCCTTCGGTCCGGAAGAGCAGTTCGCGATAGTTTCTCCGGTTCTCCTCCGTGGACTCCACGTTGATGCTGTCGAATCGGCGTTTGATGGTACTCGAACTCTCGTCGGCAGCCAGTATCCCCTTGCCGGGCGCTACCATCTCGTTGGCGGTCTCGACGAGTTGAGCTATGTTCACAGTGTCTCTCCTTAGTTGGGTAGGGGTGGTGCTTGAGTAGTTGCCGGTGTCAACCGCCTCTAATGACAGAGACGGTTTCTTCTACCTCATTCTTGTTGCCAACAATTAGCGGAGTGCGCTGATGAAGCTGCTGCGGCCGGATGTCAAGGATACGCTCCGCGGCCGAGTAAGCCGCGCCTCCTGCCTGCTCCGCCACATAGCCGAGAGGGTTAGCCTCGTACATCAGTCGCAGCTTTCCTTCGGGGCTCTTAACGTCGCCCAAGTAGAGGAATATTCCTCCCTTGAGCAGGTTACGGTGGAAGTCGGCGACCAGAGAGCCCACATATCTAAGGGAGTGGCGACTTCGCAGGCGGGAGACAGCCGTCTGGCCAGGGGTGTCGAGCTTTCCGAAGTTGCCCTCGTTGGTACTGTAGTATTCGCAGTTCTCGGGGATTCGGATGTCCGGGTGAGTCAACAAGAACTCGTGAGAACCGATGTCGAGTGTGAAGCCGTTCACGCTGCCTGTTGTGGCGATGACCAGCACCGTGCTCGACCCGTAAATGACGTAGGCGGCCGCGACCTGATCCCGTCCGGGGCGCAGCATCGATCCGGCAGTAACCGGCTCGCGCGGCGAACGCCTCCATATGCCGAAGATGGAGCCTATGGTCACGGCGACGTCGATGTTGGAAGAGCCGTCCACAGGGTCCATCTGAACGATATAGGTTTGTGAGGCGTCGTCGTCGCCGATTACAGGATCCTCTATCTCTTCGCTGCCCAGGGCGGCGACACGCCCGGTCCTTGTCAGGACTTCCACGAAGATATCGGAGCCAGCGGCGTCCAGCTTTTGAACGACCTCGCCCTGGACGTTCGTCTCTCCGGTGGCGCCCAGCATGTCGCCAATGGCGGCTGCCTGTACTTGTTCCTGGACCAGGCGGGCGCCTTCTGCGATCGCGCCAATGACGGCGTCGAGGCCTTCGAGGGAGTCGTCCCGACACCAGGATGATTTCATGAACTCGCTTAGGCTCCACCGTCTGGTGGTATTTTTCACGGTCTAGACCCCTAAACTATGTTGCGCGTAGTCTGAAGTACGCCTCGCGCCGATAGGCGTATTGCATCATAACGAATGCCGAAGTGGCAATCTGTGGCTGTGCTGCGCGGCGGCGCTGACGAAACAGCCCAGAATGGATCCGGGGCAGGACGGGGCCGTCGGCCGATCTCAGGTTAGCCGGTTGCCGGGGACCGGGTTCAGAAGGACGGATCCCAAACTGCCGCTTCGTCGCGGCCAACGTCACCTACCCCGTTCCGGTCAATCCGTTCGTTCTTTTTTTAGCGGTTCAGGCGACCGCCGGTGATGGGGAAGAACTTCCGGGCCAGTCGGATCTGGGAGTTCTTGAAGACGGACGCCGCAATGAGCGCTGCGCCAAGCAGTATCACCGCTACCGCCGGGGGGACAAATCCGGCAGTGGCTTGACGTCCAAAGGATTCCAGGAGGTCCCTCGCCAAATTGAGAGCCGATATTGGCACTTCGGCGGTGTTGAACTCGGAAAGGGTAATCGCCTTTTTGAGTTGGCCGGGGATGATCGAATTGAGCACGAACCCCACGCCCAGGCAAACGGTCCCACCGACTACCAAAACAGTTCCCGGCCAGCGCAACATCGCTGTCGGCCTGGGCAAATGAACCGCCGATAGCAGCAGGCTGCCCAGCGCAACCACCAGAAACGCGATGTACTTTCCGGTGCCGCGAGCTGCGTTCATCCGTTCCCGCAGGGCAGCGACCTGATCTTCGATGTCTTCCCTGGTGAGGTCTCCGGACTCCTCCGCCACCTGTTCGATAAGGTCCAGTCGGTCGTTGGGTTGCAGTTCCCGGCGGATGTCGGCGATAGCGTCGTCAATCAGCGGCCCAATCAACGGAGTGGCGGCCGCCTTGAGGAAAGCGCGGGTGTCGCCTTCGACGAAGGGCTGTCGCAGTTCTTCCCGCGCCTCGACGAGGAGCAGCGACGCCCGGGAGTCGATCGCCGGGTCGGACAGCGTGAGGTTTAACCAGCGGTCAAAGTCCTGCTCGCGACAGGTCCGTGTCAGCGATTTCAGCGAGGGCGCGGATTCGACCGGCTTGCCCTTGGACAGCCTGGCGACCGGCTCCGCGTAGCCTGCGGCCAGCCGCCGCGTGGTGTCCAACGAGCATCCGGAATCCGTCGGCTCAGCGATCTCCAGCTCATCTATGAAGCGAAAGACCCAAGCCCGCGCCGCCGGTTCGACACGCTCCAGCGGCGCCCGCAATTCGACGTAGAATTCCAGCCTTTCGGTTTCACCGCGCAAATAGCCGGTGAAGCGGTCAATGTTGTTTTCCGTTTGCTCCTGAAGGTAAGCCGGGGGCATGATTTCGCGTAGAAGAGCGACCACATCGTCGTAAGTTGCGATTTCGATGTCGCCCAGCAGATCGTCGGTTTGGTCTCGCAGCGTTTCGTCCGCCAGCACCTCGTCATAGACGCGATTGTAGGCATCGGTGTCGCTGATGGCGACGCGGTAGACCTCGGCTGTTACCAGCCGGTTGAGCAGTCTGACCGGCACGAGCAGGTAAAGCAACCCGATGGAAATCAATATCCCTAGCGCCAGCATGGCCGCGGCCCGCAAGCATGTCGTCATGGAGCTTCCGCCCCTCTTCCGGCCCTGCTGCCGCGCAGCCACCCCCAACGAGGAACGCGGGAAGGCCCGCGCCGCACGCCAGCCGACCGGGGCAACGGCTTACCAGCTTGAGAGCCGTTCGAGTCACCCCCCGCCCAATGGCATTTGGAGGGCGGCTCAGACCTCGATTTTGAGGTGGGTGGTCGGTTGCCACCCGAGCAGGGTTTTGGCCTTCGTCAGGTTCAGTTCGACTTCGTTTTCGTCACCTGAGATGAATACAGGTTCGAAATGCCCGTGGCCCGTTTGCACGAAGTCGACAGCTGCGAGGAAGGCATTAGCAAGATCTTCCTCGTCGGTCGCAAAATACCCTTGGCCGCGGCCCGGCTCACTTGCTGCCTCGCGTTCTTCTATCCACTGTTCCCTCGTACGTGGCCCCGTTATGCGAAGGGCCATCAGGTTCATGTCGAACCACCGGGCGAAATACCTGCAGATGCCCTCGCCAAACCCCTTGCTCAATCCGTATGCGCTTGGCGTGTCGAGCGGAATCGCGTCCTCGGAGTGAAAGTACTCGCGGTTACGGTAGTGGACGCTCATCGTCGAGGTGTAAACACCCTTTTTGATGCCCATACCCTGGGCAACCCACAGGAACATGTGAAGACCCTTGCAGTTGACCTCGTAGTTATTCGCTATTACTTCAGGGTCCTGGTCGGTAACCGACCCGCCTTGTGGAGACTGCATGACCAGCCAGATGAACGTGTCCATGCCTTCCAGCGCCCGTTTGATCGCGTCGGGGTCGGTAACTGATCCCTCGACGAACTCCACGTCGTGCCGGGGCGGACTCAGGTCGAAGACGCGCAGGTCGTGACGTTCGCGCAGATACGGCGTTATGAAGGATCCGACGTGGCCGGAACCGCCTACAAGTAGAATTTTCATCGAACTGTGCCTCCTGCGTTAGCAGTATTGGTCGATCAACCGCGGTCCAATATTAGTCCCAGGCCTGACGATGCGTCGTTGAGTATTGAGAGTTCCTCGTAGGACAGCCTGACATCGGCAGCTTGCGCCACCTCCTCGATCTGGGATTCGGTATCGGCGCCCGAAATCGCAACCGTCACCTCGGGATGAGAGAGGACCCATGCGAATGCTACCTGCGGCAAGGTTAGCGAGTGTGATTCGGCTACTGCGGCCACAGTGGCCAGGACCTCGGCCGCCTTTCCCCGCAAGACCTCTGGGTACCAGTCCCTGCGATTAGAACCCCACAGGGTGTGGTCCGGCGGCAATTCCTCTGGATCGTACGCACCGCTCAACAGGCCAACAGCCAGCGGGCTGTAGGCCATTGCTCCGATGCCGGTATTGGCGAGCATGGGAAACATCTCGTGTTCCAGCGCACGGTTTAGCAGGCTGTAGGGGTTTTGCACGGTGATCAGCCGGTCGGCGCCGATCTGGTCCTGAATTCCGGCCGCTTGTACCACTTGCCACGCTTGATAGTTGCAAACGCCGATATAACGCGTCTTGCCCTGGGTGACCAGATCATCCAATGCGCGGAACTGTTCTTCAAGGGCCACGACATCGTCGTAGCCGTGAACCAGGTAGACGTCGATATGGTCCGTGTCGAGCCGCCCAAGGGTCCTGTCGATCTCCCGCATTATGTGGAAGCGTGACAGACCGGCGTCGTTTGGGCCGGGGCCGATGGGACTGAACACCTTGGACGTGATTACCAGGTCGTCCCGGTGGTCTTTGAGCACTTTGGCGAGCACCATTTCCGACGTACCGGCGAATTCACGGCTGTCCGTCAATCCATAGACGTTCGCGCAGTCGATCAGGTTGATGCCGTTTTCGATGGCCGCCCTTATAGTGCGTTCAGCTGCGTCGGGGTCTGCTTGACCTCGAAAACCCAGGCCGAGGGCAATCGGCGAGACCTTCACGCCGCCAGTGCCAAAGTTTCTGTATTCCATTTGCTCTGGTTCTTTCTCGCGACTTTTTTGCAATGACCGCGGACGGCGAGTCAGGCAGCCCTCGGGCAGACGAACTCATCCAATCCGGCGGGCTGACCATATCAGCAGTTCGCGCTCAATGAACGTCCTCGTTTGCTCCGATAATTCCGGGGCAGTTCAGTACGTTAACCTTTCGGGGCCACATTTCTTCGATCGAGGAGTTGTCCGGCGAGGATGGACGCGTAATGGCCACTGGATCAGTCAACAGTGCGGATATCGTAGACCCTGTTGCGGTGGGGGAACTGGCGAGGCGGACAGGCGTCAGCACCGCCACCATCAACTACTACGTCAACATGGGTCTGCTGCCGCGGCCCGAAAAAACCGGGCGGACAAAAGCCCTTTACCCCGCGTCCCACGCCCAACTCATCGAGTACATCAGAGTACTCAAAGGGCGCGGCCTCCCACTGAGAGTGATAAAGAAGGTCCTGGACAGCGACGATCCCGCGTCCGCGTTGGGCATATCGGGCGAGAGCGATTCTGCGGCCGAACAGTCTGGGGACGGCGAATCGGCAGGGCCGATGTCCAAAGACCGGCTTTTGAGAAACTCGGGGCTCACCGCCGGACTATTCGAACGGCTGACCAAAGCGGGATTGCTTCGGAGGCAGCGTCGCGTTAAGGGCCGAAATGACGTGTACAACCGCCATGATCTCGCCGCGGCGCGTGCTTGCGTTTCGTTGTTGCAGGCGGGCGTAAGCCTCGACGTCCTGTCGCGCCACGCTGAGTTCGAGCCGGTGGCTAGAGCTGAGGCCCACTTCCTCGCCGAGCACCTCGCCGTAGCGGGATCGGTCCGGGTCGCGGACGAACGGACGCGCGCCATAGAGGCGTCGTTCGATGGACTACGCAGGTACATGCGGCGCGTGCAGGTGGATTCTGCGTACCCCGGCTGGTTGCCTGACTGAGAAGGTGTCTGTGAGGGGTGAACGTGGCAACGTTGCCAAGCCGGCGAGGCCGTCAACCCGCGACCGACCGACAATTCCCGGTGATTCCCCGTTATTGAACGGTTCACGCCGCGACGATGATGGCCCGCGTCAACGGTTGATCACTCTGCGAGCAGGCGGTCAATATTGGCCGCCATCGCGAAGTCCCGGTCGGTAAGACCGCCGGAATCGTGTGACGTGAGTAAGAACTTCACGTTCCGGTATCGGATATCGATGTCGGGATGATGGTCCGCCTCGTCTGCGACGGGCGCAACCCGGCAAATGAATTCGATACCGTCCGCAAACGTGTCGAACCGTATGGTCCGGGAAATTGCGTCCTCATCTCTTGCCCAGTCAGGAACGGCGGCCATGCGCTCGCCTATTTCGGAGTCGGTCAGTCGGTCCGTCATTGTTACCTCACGGTCTGTGTTTAGGTTCCGTCGTGTTGTCGGCATCGAGTCCCTAGCGTGACATGTTCGTTCATTGATCCGGCGCGACGCGTGACGATCGGGTCGGGGCACGTCTGCTCTTGACGTAGTCGATCACGACTGCCAGGCCGTCCGGAAACGCTCCAAGATTTATCGCTTCGTCGGCGGCGCGTTGTGACCGCTTATCTTCTCCGATCGCCGCGTGCGCCACCGCCAGGTTGCCCCATCCGTCTGACATACCGGGTTTCAGTTCCACGGCTTTCGATAGATTCACGATCGCCTGCTCGAACTCGCCCATGGTGAGATAGGCGGTGCCCAAATTGAACTGTACTTCAGCATTGTCGGGATCTATGTGCGCCGCCTCTTCGAACTCAGCAGCGGCTTTGTCGGGAAATCCTAGTTGAGCGGCCTCAATTCCGCGCCGGAAGTGCTCGGCGGCGGTTCCGCTATTCATATCGATCCCCTGAGGATAGGGCATAGCGCGAAATTTCCGTCTCGCCGTTCATGGCGCCGTCGAAAATTCCCGCGCCACGTCGACCCACCGCGTGTTTTGCCGTCGTCGGCGAGGCGCTCATCAGGCATCGAGCACCAGGATACTGCTGGCCTTGAACACCAGGAACAACTCGCGGCCCACTTCCAGTCCCAGCCGGTCGACCGACCATTCCGTCAATTCCACAATTATGGGCACGCCGATGTTAACCGTGGCGTAGGCCCTTCCTCCACCCCCGGTCAACTCCGTCAGTACGCCCGGTATCACGTTGCGTGCGCTAAGCGCCTCTGGCCGATCCGCTGCGACGATGATGTCCGCAGCCCGTATGGACACAATCACCTCTTCGCCCGGACTGCGGTCACCCGTTGCAGCCACAAATTCGTTGGCGCCTACGACAACGCGTCCGGGAGAGTCGCCCAGCACTCCGTCGAGCAAATTGTCAATCGGCTCTGCCTCAAGGTCGTATCCTGCCGCTGCCTGGAGCAACAGACGGTTGGGGGTGTCCCACCCCGCAACCTTGCCTGCCCGGAGGAGCAAAGCCCGCGATGCCAGGGCCATGACCTCCGATACCGAATGAGAAACGAACAGTATCGGTATCGCCAACTCTCGCTCGACGCGCCGCAGATACCCGATCACTGTGCCGCGCAGGCGCGCGTCCAAAGAGGCGGTCGGTTCATCCAGCAGAAGCAACTCCGGAGACGTCGCCAAGGCCCTCGCAAGCGCGACCCGTTGCCGCTCGCCGGCTGACAGATGCCCCGGCCGGCGTTCGAGCAGTTCCTCCAATCCCAGGAGCTGGATCACGGAATCAGGGTCGATACGGCGCGCGGCCAGCGGCGTGAGGTCGTATCCGTACATGATGTTGCCGAGCGCCGAGAGATGAGGGAAAAGCGCGCCGTCCTGGTAGACGTAACCGATGCGCCGCTTCTCCGGCGGAACGTATTCACCGTTCGACGACCAAAGGATTCGTCCCCCCAGTACAATCTCGCCCTTATCCGGTTTCAGGGCGCCCGCGATGCACGCCAGTAAAGTGGTCTTTCCCGCACCGGACGGACCGAAGACGGCTGTCGTTCCTTCCCCGGGGGTTGCCGAGGCTTCGAGAGTGAACTGACCTCTTGTTATCTGGATGTCGAATCGGAGCATGCTGTCGCTCATCGCTGGCCCGTTTGCGTACCGGCGTTTTCACTTCGGGGCGCGTTGTTGGCCCTGGCGAGCATGTAGTTGTGCGCCGCAATAGCAAGGATGGCGATGCCCACCGAGATGATGGCCAGGCGGGCGGCGCCCCAATCGTCGCCGGCAGACAAGCGCGTGAATATGGCCAGCGGGGTCGTTTGGGTCTCGCCGGGTATGTTGCCGGCCACGACGATCGTCGCTCCGAACTCGGAGAACGCACGCACGAATCCCAGGAGCAATCCTGCCAGCAATCCCCGGTAAGCGAGCGGCAGGGTGATCGTGAGGAAGACTCGTACCGGCCCTGCGCCAAGCCCCCGCGCCGCGCCCTCGAGCACCGGGTCCACCTGCGACAGGGCAACGGCGAATGTGCGTACCGCAAGCGGCATCGACACAATCGCGCCCGCCAACGCAGCCGCGACCCAGGTGAACACAACGGGAGTCCCGAAAATCGACTCGATGGCCTGCCCCACGGGGCTCGATCCGCCCACTGACCAAAGCAGCGCGTACCCGACCACCACCGGCGGCAAGGCGAGCGGGAGCGTTACGAGGATGTCGACAATGAACTTTCCGCGGAAGCTGCGCCGAGCAAGTATCCAGGCAAGGCCAAGGCCGACGGGCACGAGAATTGCCGTCGAGAGGGCAGCCGCCCTGAGAGAGAGCAGGACGATCGAAAGGTCGGACGCCATGGAATCGTCAGTCTAACCCGGTGGAAACGCCAAAGATCATTCGATGCCACCGCGCTGCATCAGCCGGGAGATCGGAAACCGTGTCGTTCAAAGATCTCCCTCGCCCGTTCCATCTGCAAGTACTCGATGAATCGGGCCGCCTCTTCCCCGGCGTCTGAATCAACTATGACCGCCGCGGGATAGACAATCGTCGGGTGGTAGGCTGGAGGAATCTCGGTCGCGATCTCGACTCCATCAATCGCCAAAACGTCGGTCCCATACGCGATGGCGAATCGGGCGTTGCCGGAAGAAACCGCCGCCAGCGCCGAACGAACGTCGAGGGTTCTCACTGTTCGACCGCTCAGTTCATCCAGCACCCCTGCGTGTTCCAGGGCGGCGATCGCATACTCTCCGGCAGGCGCCAATGTGGGGTCGGCGATCGCTATCAATCCAGTCGATTCATCGGCCAGGTCATCAAGGCCCGAGACCGTCTCTCCTCTGGATGCGACGACCAGGCGGTTTGTCAATATATCGATCCTGCCATCGGGCTTGATCACGCCGGCCTTTTCCAGCGTCTCAAATGGCGTTTCGCCTGCGAAAACGACGGCGTCGGCAGGCGCGCCGAAGTCCGCGATTTGGATAGCCAGCGTCTGCGAACCCCCGAAGCTGAATCGAACGGCCCG
>JAKZUY010000313.1:0-7282 GCA_047516345.1 Dehalococcoidia bacterium
GCGATAATGGCGCCGTTCTCGTCCTTGACCTCGACGCTGTCGCCTCTGGAGATGGAGAGCGCCTGAGCATCGATTTTGTGGATTTCGACTTCTTCGACCCGGTCGAGGTAGTTCATCTCTCCGTGTCGCACTACGCCGACCGGACGGTCAGGCTGACTTAGCACCCTTCCGTGCGCCAACAACAGGCCGTTTTGTCGGGCTTTCGGCTCAATTAGCGGCAGAGGGGTCAATTCAATCTTTGTCTCATCCTGGCTACGATCCAGGATTATCGGCGTGCCAGCGTGATCAGGTGAAGGGCACGGAACCTGAACTCCGCCTGCTTGCAATCGGTCATGGTCCAGCCCGGCGTAATCGGTCACAGCGTGTTTCAACTCTTCGAACACCTCACCAGGGGAACCGTAGTCAAATCCGGTTTTTCCCATGCGCTGCGCGAGGGAGGCAAACGTGCGCCATCCGCACCGCTCTTCGTTCTTCGGGTTCCAGGCTGTACGAATTAATTGGACGCGTCGTTCGAGGTTTGTGACGGTCCCTGTCTGTTCGGTATACGTGGCCGCCGGAAGGACAACGTCCGCAGCCGCGGTGACCTCATCGTCGAACACCGCCGAAACAGCGAGAAAATCTAGTTTGCTTATTGCAGCCCGGACATCTCCAAGCTGCGGCGTGCCGGGGTTCATGCCGTCTGCCATCACGATCGCCGCTTTGACGTTCCCTGCGCGCATACGCTCGAAAATCTCAGTTACCCCAGCGCCCCGTTCCCGCGGCCTGGTTCCCCCACTCGACGACCTGACCTGCAGGTGCCAGCCTTCAGGCGTACAGCCAACATCGCGGGCGCCGAGTGTGTTGGCCCCTTGGTAGAGCGGATAGATTCCGCCGGAAGTCCGGCCGATGTTTCCCGTAATCAGAGACAGGTTGACGACTGCGTGGGTGAGGGCGCTCTGGAATTCGACCGGTATCGTGTCGACCCCGAACAGAATCGATGCCGGCGCGTTCCTGGCAATAACGCGGGCGGCCCGGCAGATCTGGGTCACGCCCACTCCGGTTATTCGGGACACTAGTGCGAGGTCAAATCCCCAAAGTGATTTTTTAAACTCATCCGGACCGGAACAGTATTTGGTCACATAATGCTGATCTTCGAGAGCCTCATCCATGATCGCCCGGGCCATCCCCGCAAGCAACACGGGCTCTGCGCCCGGGTGGGGCCGGAGCCACTCGGTGGCGTGCCGGGTCATCTCGGTTTCCCTGGCGTCGATGACGATTATCTGGGCCCCTGCTCTGGCGGCTTTTTTGACCGGCACAGCCAAGACGTTTTGCTCTTCGGTAGGGTTGCCGGAGACAACCATGACGCACTTGGCGCCTTCCAGCTCCCAAACGGGGTTGGTGGCGCCGGCGGATCCGAGCCGGGCTTCGAGCGTTGCGGCTACCTCGGGGATCACATTCAGGGACGTGTCTACGTTGTCGGTGCGGAGGACTTCTCGGGCAAACTTCTGGGCAACATAGTTGTCTTCGTTCGTGCCGCGCGGCGATGCGATAACTGCGACCCTTGACGAGTCTCTGCCGTCGAGTCCCTCAGCGATTCGGTCGAGGGCCTGGTCCCAGGTGACGCGTTTCAGAATTCCGGCTTCACGAATGTACGGGTACTTCAGACGGGACCTGTGGTTCGGGTAGTCGTAGCCGAACTTGCCCTTGAAGCACGCCTGCCCCTGATTGGACTCTCCGGCAAGGTCGCCCTTGAACCGGATCACCTTGTCGAACCTGTTGACCTCCGCCACCATCTGACACCCCACCGGGCAGTTGGTGCACACGGTGGTCACCTGCTTTGCTGCCTTTTCCCACTTGTATTCCCGCTCGACGAGCGCCCCGGTGGGACAGACGTCTATGCAGGCCCCGCAGAACTCGCAGCCCGACTCGAGCAGCGACTCCCCGTGGGCTGTTCCGACGAGAGCGACTCCCGACCGGCTGGTAAGCGTGAGGGCGGTATCGAAGCGGACCTCTTCACAGACGCGCACGCACCTGGCGCACACGATACAGAGGTTGTAATCGCGATCGTAAAATGGGTCATCGGTGTGGATCGGGAGATTGCGGCGATGATAGTTGAGCGGCGTGCGCAGATCGAGTTCGACGCTCCGCACCGTGTCTTTTAACTCGCAGCGTTCGTTTTTCGGGCAGATCGTGCACCGGTCGGTGACGCCGACGTGACGTTGGCAGATGTCCTGTGGACCGCACAACTTGATCCTGTGGCAAGTGAGGCAACCGTGCGGGTGTTCGGCCATCAGGAGCTCGATGACACCCTTGCGCAGATCGATGATCTGTTCCGTCTTTGAACTGACGACCAGCCCCTGCGCCGCCGGCGCAGTGCAAGAGGCGACTATTGCCTTCCTGCCGCCCATCTCGGTTTCGACGACGCACGCGCGGCACGCCCCGTACGGCTTCATCTTCGGGAAGTAGCACAGGTACGGGATGTACACGCCGGCATCCATGGCTGCCTGTAAGACAGTCTGGCCCGGCTTCGCCTCAACCGGCGCGCCGTCGATCGTAAATGAAATGTTGTCTGCCACTAGTTGCTCCGCTCAGGGCCTGGTCCTGGTCGGCAGGATCATTGAGCCGTTCCGGGATTCGCCGTTTTTGGGGGCGTCGCCTAGGCGTTCGTTGAACTCGTCTCCAAAATACTTCAGAGCCGAGGAAACCGGGTTGTAGCCGAGTTGCCCATGTCCGCATAGCGAACCCAGTTTCATGCTGTTGCCGATCCTGTCCATCAGTTCAAGATCGGCTGGCCCGGCCGAGTACTGGCACAGCCGTTCAAGCGTCTCCAGCATGTGCGTGTTGCCCAGCCGGCACGGGAAGCACTTCCCGCATGATTCGTACTGGTTGAAGGCTATCAACGCCCGAATCAGATCGACAACATCGACCGTCTCGTTACCGACGATAATCCCGCCGGAACCGAGGATAGCGCCTGCTTTGGACATCTCGTCGAAGTCGATCTTGACGTCGAACGACTCCTCACCCAGCACACCGCCCAACGGGCCTCCGGTCTGCAGGACCTTGATGCGCTCGCCAGGGGAGACGCCGCCGCCGATCTTTTCGAGCACTTCCCTTATGGACAGGCCCATGGGAATCTCGTACATGCCTGGCCGCTTTATGTGGCCGGTCAGACAAACGATGGCGGTTCCGCTGCTGGACGGCGTGCCGATTCCCTTAAACCACTCGCCGCCGTTCCCTACTATCTGGGGCACGTAGGCCAGGGTCTTCACGTTGTTGATGTTGCTGGGTTTCTGCCAAACTCCGGCGGCGGCAGGAAAAGGGGGTTTGAATCTGGGCAGGGCTCGTTTTCCCTCGACGGCTTCCATCAAAGCGGTCTCTTCACCGGCCACGTAAGAGTCGCCAGTCAGGGAGACTTCCATGTCGAAACTGAATGAAGAACCGAGGATGTTCTTGCCAAGAAGCCGGTGATCGTAGGCCTTCTGTATGGCCTGCCGCGTCGCGTCGATCGGGATATCGTGGCCGTGCCGGATGAAGACGTAGCCGTAGGTCGAATTCGTAGCGTATCCGTTGAGGATCAGGCCCTCGATGAGCGTGTGCGGATCGCTTTCCAGAATGCCCTTATCGTTGAAAGCGCCGGGGTCGCCTTCTTCACAGTTGCACAGGATGTACTTTTCCGGCGCCTTGCTCGGCGCAAGGAAGCTCCATTTGACTCCCGTCGGAAATGCTGCGCCGCCGCGACCGCGCAGGCCGGACGCCTTGACCTCGTCGACGACCTCGGGAGGCGTCATCTCGAACAGCGCCTTATTCAGCGCCGAATAGCCGCCGTTGGCGATGTACTGGAGTATGTCGCCCGGGTCGATGTTCCCGCAATTGCGAGTTGCGATCTTGACCTGATGCCGAACTGCGGGGAGGTCGTTGAGATGTGGGACGCCGTCGAGTCCGACGCTGTCGTCGCCTTCGTAAGCAAAGGCCCTGCTCGCAATCGGACGCCCGCCGAGCACATGTTTTGTGATGATCTGATCCACATCGTCGGGAGAGACATTGCCGTAATAGACCCGCGGACCGCCCGGCAGAACGACATCCACCACCGGCTCGAGATACATGAGGCCGAGAGCGCCAACCCGCGACAAGTTGGAGTCTGCTTTGTGCCGCGCCAGCGATTCTTTAACCGCTTCGAATACCTCGTCTGCTCCAGCCGCCTCCCCTGACACGCCGCCGCCCACTCGGATCCATCCGTTGGGGTTGTTGTTAAGCGTGTGCCACCTGTCGGCCGCTCGGCGCTTCAGGTCTTCGAATGCGCCCGGTTTGTTTTCGTTCATTGGTACAGGTGGCCTACTACTCGTGTGATTGGGGTCGAAGCGATCGAGCCAGGTCCCTGACGGACTCCGGCGTCATGCGTCCCTTGAGGTGGTGATCGACGGAGACGACCGGCGCCTGCGCGCAAGCTCCCAGACAGGTGTTGTAGCGAAGTGTCGCCCTCCGGTCGCTGGTTTCCCCTTCTCGTTGTATGCCGAACTCCTCTTGGACAATCGACAGTAGTTCCTGCGCTCCAACCAGGTGGCATGTAGGACCCCAGCACACTTCGAACATGTGGGCCGCGGGCGGGGTGAAACGAAAATTCGTGTAGAACGATGCCACGCTCCACACTTCGTTCACCGTTGTGCCGCAAAACGTTGCGGTCTCTTCGATGGCCTCGTCGGGGAGGTAATGCACCGAGTCCTGCACTGCGAGCAGCGAAGACAAAACAGTGACCGTCGGTTGTGGCTGCTGTTTCAGAGCCTGGCGCACAAGCATGCGTATATTGACGCCTGGCGCCAAATTGGTGGTGGCCAAAAGCACACTCCGGGGACATTGAGAAAGCAGTCACAATCCTAGCAGAGCCCAATATAGGGGACAATCGCCGGAACCGCACTGAAACGTTCCCCGCCTAGGTCGCTCCCCTGCCCCGTCTCAGACCCCTGCCCGGCAACTCGCCTGTGTTCTCGCCCTCATCTATCACGACCTTGCCGTTTACGATGACGTAGTCGATGCCCACCGGATAGTGTTTCGGGTCATCTTTGGCGGCGTGTGTTTTGACGGTGTCGGGGTCGAACACAACGATGTCGGCCTTGTATCCGTCGCGCAGCAGTCCCCGGTCGGGCAACCCAAGCCTCTGCGCAGGAAACGACGTCATTTTGCGGATTGCCTCGGACAACCTGAGATGGCGCTCTGCCCTGACGAATTCGGCAAGTACCACCGGGAAGCAGCCGTACGTCCTCGGGTTAGGGTATTCGCCGAACAGTATGGCGTCGGAGGCAATCATCCCGTATGGATGGGAAACGAACGCCGGTAGCGTGTGCGGATTGGTGCCCAGGGCCACGGTCGATATCCCAAGATTCTCGGAAAGCAATAGATCAAACAGCGCGTCGGCGGGTTCCTGCTCCCGCATCTCGGCGATCTGGGCGATCGACTTTCCGTCGTAACGCTTGTTTTCGGCCTTGCGAAAATTGGTCAGCCAATTTTGGCCCCAGGTCGCCGGGAAGTCCGAACGCGAATTGATCTCCTTAGCCATGCGGGCGCGGTCAGCCGGATCCTTGAGCGCGGCGATCACCCTTTCCGGTCCGCCGTCCTTGGCCCAAAACGGAAGCATGATGACGATGGTCGTGCCCGAATACGGGTACGTGTAGCAGTCGAACGTGACGTCCATTCCGGCCGCACGAGAGTCCTCTACGAGCCCAAGGTAGTCGAGGTGGCTGCCGAGGCCCTGCCTGCTCTGCCGGTAGTGGGTCAGGTGTATGGGTATCCCCGAGCGCCGGCCGATTTCGATGGCTTCATCCCATGGCGCGAGATGGTGCTTCTGTAACAACGAGGCGCGTGTATGCGTGTGGTAGAAGCCGCCGAGAGAGGCCGCCGTCTCCGACAGCGCAACGAGTTCGTCGGTGCTTGCAAAGCCGCCGGGCGGGTAGTCGAGTCCGGTTGAAAGGCCCCATGCCCCTTCTTCCATCGCTTCGCGAAGCACCGCTTGCATGTCGGCGGTCTGATCTGCCGTGGCCGGAACGTCGTTCCAACCGACGCCCCAGATGCGGAGTGGAGAGTTGCCCACAATCACGGCCACATTGATGGCGACACTGCCGTCGTATTTTGACAACAGACCGGCCGCGGACAGCCAGTCGGCCTCGGGCGGATACCAGTTCAACCCCGAGTCCAGCCATATGTAGCGTTCAAGTTCGTCGCGGGACTTGAACGGGGCGTGGGAGATGCCGTCAATGCCGACGAGTTCGGTCGTGACGCCCTGCCTGACCTTTGGGTCGTGGTGAGGCTCGCCAAGTATCGTCAAACCGGCGTGGGAGTGGAGGTCGACGAATCCCGGGCAGACCACCCTGCCGGCCGCGTCGATCGTCCGTGCAGCTTCGACGCCGTCCAGATCGCCGCGTCGGACAGTCAGCGTGTCGCCTGTCACAAGGACCGACCCGCTGAACCAGGGGCTGCCGGCCCCGTCGATAATCCGGGCGTTTTTTATCAGAAGGTCAATCATGGGAAATCTCCGGCAACTACGTGCCGACCTGGGCCGCTACTGCGCGGCGCCCTTGAAGGCAAAGCCAATCTGGCACATTCCGCATCATGCGTCGATCAACCCCTTCTGGGGTGTTGTCCACGGGGCGCGTTTCGTCCAGACTCCAGGCCGCGGCATTCGTTCGACCGGCACGTCGATCAACACAGGACCGCCACGTTCAAGTGCTTCGGGGATGACGTGGGCGAGGTCCGCGGGATCTTGGGTTCTCAACCCCGTGGCGCCAAACGACTCGGCGAACTTCACAAAGTCGGGATTCACAAAGTCGGCTTCGTACTGGCCGCCGAAATCCTCGTCGAGGTCTCGGGCGACGTTTCCGTAAGCGCCGTCGTTGAAGATCACTGTTACCGTGTTGATCCCGTATTTGACGGCCGTAGAGAGTTCGGAGGAGTTGTACATGAACCCGCCGTCCCCGACAACGCAGACCACGGGACGGTCTGGCGCCCCGGTTTTCACGCCGAGCGAGGTAGGGAACGAATACCCGAGGTTGCCCGCGTAGCCGGAATCGACGTAGGCCTTTGGTTCGAAAACCTGGTAATGGCCGCGGGAGTAGTAGCCGAGTTGCGTCATTCCCCAGACCACGTAAGCCTCTTCCGGTATACCTGCTTGCAGCGCTTGCAAGACGGAGTGTTGGGGCTCATTTCGCTCAAAGGGGTCGGTCGCGATGCGCCGCCGTGCCTCGGCAACCGCGTTGGCGGGTGAAGGGCGGTCCCCTGCCCCGGCTTCTTTCAGGCGCGGTATCAGCGCCTCGAT
>JAKZUY010000314.1:0-4116 GCA_047516345.1 Dehalococcoidia bacterium
ACACACTGCCATTTGATGTTACGGTGAGTCCCGTTTGATGTTATCTAGACCGCCATCTGATGTTACGAGCTCCGCCATTTGATGTTACCCAAGCTACCAATTGAAGTTATAAAAACAGACGGATTCATATCTAGCGCAGCCTCTTCCTACATGACCTACACCCCTACAACCTACTCTCTACATGAGGAGGGGGTAGGGAGAGGTGGGGAGAAGAGTGCTCTGACGAGCTCTCTCCCCACCTGCAGAAAGAAGCAATGCCAGATAACTCAACAAGACTCAACTCTATCGTCGAAAACTATCTTACAGACCTGCGTCTAGTCAGGGCCTCGGGGGGCGCCACTGGAGAACGATCCACCTACCCGGCACTCAACGGACTATTCAGAGCCATCGGCGCAACACTCAGGCCGAAGGTGTTCTGCGTACAGGAGATCGCCGACCAAGGGGCAGGACATCCCGACTTCGGTATCTATGGCACCACTCAGATGCAGCGTGGCAGTCCCCGCCAAGGACAGATCCCGGAGTGCGGCGTGGTAGAGGTCAAAGCGCCTGACGACGACGCATGGCTGACCGCCGGGAGCGATCAGGTCAGCAGGTATTGGGATAGGTACAGGCTCGTGCTGGTCACGAACACCCGCGACTTCGTCCTGCTTGGAGAGGATTCCCAAGGCAGTCCTACGAAACTCGAGACCTTCCGGCTGGCAGATTCAGAAGAAGACTTCAACGATATGCTCATGCGACCGCGGGCCTCCGCCCGGGTCGTCGGCGCGGCCTTGGGAGAGTACCTTCGCCGCACACTTTCCCATCGAACGACACTCTCCGATCCGGGCGATCTGGCATGGCTGCTGGCGTCCTATGCGCGCGATGGCTTGGCTAGAGTGGAGGCCGCTGGCGACACAACCTATCTCAACACTATACGCTCGGCGCTTGAAGACGCGCTTGGCGTGAGATTCGAGGGAGAACGCGGATCTGCCTTCTTCCATTCGACGCTGGTGCAGACGCTCTTCTACGGCATCTTCTCCGCGTGGGTATTATGGTCCCGGCAGGTACCACGGCGCAATGAAGAACGAACATTTGACTGGCGACTCTCCACCTGGACTCTGCGAGCTCCCGTGCTGAGAGCGTTGTTCCGGCAGCTTGCCGACCCCGGTCAGCTCGAGCCTCTCGGTCTCGTTGAGGTACTGGACTGGACGGCCGCCGCACTCGACCGGGTGGACCGGGATGCGTTCTTCCGGCGCTTCGACCAAGGCGAGGCGGTGTCATACTTCTACGAGCCGTTCCTTAAGGCGTTTGACCCTGACCTTCGTAAGCAGCTAGGCGTCTGGTACACCCCATCCGAGGTGGTGCGCTATATGGTGGCGCGCGTGGATAAGGCGCTCAGGGAGGACTTGGGCATCGCCGACGGGCTGGCCTGAGAATGTCTACGTACTCGACCCGTGCTGTGGCACCGGCGCATATGTCAGCGAGGTGCTGCGTCGGATCGCGCAGAACCTTGAGGGCCGGGGCTTGGGCGCGCTCATCGGAGCAAGGGTGAAACAGGCCGCCACCGGGCGCGTCTTCGGTTTCGAGATCATGCCTGCTCCATTCGTCGTGGCCCACCTCCAGGTCGGACTCACCATGCAGGATCTCGATGCGCCGCTGCCCGAGGACGGCAGCGAACGAGCGGGCATATTCCTGACCAACGCACTGACAGGATGGGAGCCGACAGTGCAGAAACCTCTACCGTTCCCGGAGCTTGAGGAGGAGCGGGACCGTGCAGACAAAGTCAAACAGGACACGCCTGTGCTGGTAATCTTGGGCAATCCGCCGTACAAGGGCTACGCGGGCATGGCGGTGGACGAGGAGCGTGAGCTCTCGACCGCTTACCGGACGACCAGGCAGGTACGAAGGCCGGAAGGCCAGGGTCTCAACGACCTGTACGTGCGCTTCTTCCGGATGGCGGAGCGTCGCATCACCGAGAGGACAGGCAAGGGCGTTGTCTGCTTCATATCCAACTACTCCTGGCTGGACGGTTTGTCGTTCACCGGGATGAGGGAGCGTTACCTGAGGGAGTTCGACGCGATCCGAATAGACAGTCTCAATGGAGACAAGTATCGAACAGGCAAAATCGCGCCCGACGGTTCTCCCGACCCAAGCATCTTCTCAACGCCCGGATATCCCGAGGGCATACAGCCCGGCACCGCGATCACGACGCTTGTGCGGAAGGCCGACCACACGTCGACTGAGACAATCGGCTTCCGCAACCTGTGGGGCCAGGCCAAGCGCGAGGAGCTTACCGAGACCGCCGAGCACACACCAGACGCGCTGTACGACGGAGTTTCGCCAGTTCTACTGTTGGGACTGCCCTTTGCGCCAATTGCGGTTAGTAGAGAATGGCACGACTGGCCTAATTTGCCGGACCTATTCCCGGTCTCATTTCCCGGCGTGAAGACCAGCCGTGACCCCTTCTTGGTTGATGTTGACGTCGACCGGCTGAAGGTGCGCATCGCCGATTACTTCAATTCTGACCTGGGACACGAGGAGATCGCACGCCGTTATCCGACAGTTATGAGGACCACCGCGCGGTTCGCTGCCAACTCGGTTCGCAATACTCTTGTCGAGCGTGGAGGACCGTGTGAAACAGGTTTCGTTCAATATGCTTACAGGCCTTTCGATACCCGCTGGCTCTACTGGGAGGCGGAGACTAAGCTACTTGACGAGAAACGGGCCGATTACAAGTCTCAGGTGCTCGAGGATAATATCTGGCTGGTCTCCCAACAGAAGCCACGTAGGGAATGGTCGCCCCCGCAGGTCATCTCGAATCTAGGTTGTCTCGATCTGATGGATAGAGGCGCAACCTGTATCTCGGCATGGCTCCGCGACGATGGTCTCGGCATCGAAGGAGATGGAACCCAGCGTAGACCCAACCTATCGCCTGCCGCCGAAACCTACCTCGAACGCATCGGCGCTGATGTCGAGGACATGTTTCACCACGTCCTGGCTGTGCTACACGATCCCAGCTACCGTGAGGCGAACGCCGGCGCGCTCAGGATGGAGTGGCCTCGCATCCCGCTTCCGGGCTGGCCAGAAGGAGATGGCGACGGACATGCGGCAGAGATGGCCGAGTCGGCAGCGCGTGGCCGGGAGTTTGCTGCGCTCCTGGACTCTGATGTTCCGGTCCCGGGAGTAACGGCAGGGCCGCTTCGCCCCGAGGTCGCCGCCGTGGCCGTTCCGTCCACTATCGACGGCAGAAACATGGATGGACAGGACTTCGAGCTGTCCGTAGGTTGGGGTTACTTCGGGTCAGGCCTGGCGGTGATGCCGGGCCAAGGCGGAATTCAAGAGAGGCTCTATAACTTGAAGGAACGAGCCGTCCTGGGCGATGATGTAACTGTGCTCGGAGAAACCACCTTCGACATCTATCTGAACGACCGTGCATACTGGAGAAACGTCCCCGCTGCCGTCTGGAATTACAAACTCGGTGGCTACCAGGTGCTCAAGAAGTGGCTGTATTACAGGGAGAGCAGGGTCTTGGGCAGGGCACTTCTGCCTGAAGAGATTCAGCAATTCACAGACACGGCGCGGCGGATAGCGGCGATGATTTGTCTGGTGTCGCGGAGATCAAGTTGAGGTGAGTTAGTGATGGCATTCCGACAGAGCGTGAGCGCTGCAGTAAACTTGGCGCTCTGTTACAGCAAATTGAGCATACTGGCGTCACTACCTACTCCAACTGTGCGGATGAGCGTGTCGACGAGTATGTGAGCGATCTAAGAGCAGATAGTCGTGGTGATACCGCCGACACGGTGCTTCAGGACAGGGAGTCGTTCGTGAGCTTCTATGACTTCCCGGTCGAGCACTGGGTGCATCTGCGGACGACGAACCCGTTGGAGTCGGTGTTCAGCGCAGTGAGGTTGAGGACGGACGCCACTCGGCGGATGAAGAGGCGGGACAGCGCGTTGTATCTTGTGTTCAAGGTGTCGCTGAGGCTGAGTGAGCGCTGGCGTCCGCTGAACGGAGGCAGAAACCTTATGGGCTTGCTGGTGGATGGAGCGCGGTTCGAGGACGGTATCTTGGCCGAGCTGCCGGTGAGCGTCGAGGGGGACGTCGCCGCTTGACGAGATAAACGACCTGGAGGCATTT
>JAKZUY010000315.1:0-4412 GCA_047516345.1 Dehalococcoidia bacterium
CTGGCGGTGGCCTGTGGCGGCGGTGAGACGCAAATTGAAGTACAGACCGTAATAGTCGAGAAGCAACTGCCGGGGCAGACGATCACCGAGAAGGTCGTCGAGACGGTCGTCGTCGAGAAAGAGGTGACCCGCACCGAAAAGGTGGTCGAGACGGTGCTTGTCGAGAAAGAGGTCACCCGTATCGAGAAGGTAATCGAGACGGTGGTCGTCGAGAGAGAAGTCGAAGGCAAGACCGTCATGGTCGTCGAGACGGTCGTCGTCGAGAGGCCTGTCACTCGGATAGAGACGGTGGTCGAGACGGTCATAGTCGAGAAGCCGGTGACAGTGGTTGAAAAAGTGGTTCAGGTTCAGACCGTAGTGGTCGCCCCCACACCGGTACCCCCGCCGACGCCGGCGCCAACACCGGAAGGCGGCCCACAAGGTACGTTCCGTTTCGCTACCGAGAACATTATTCCGCCGCTCTTCGTTCCCGCGCTCGGCGGTGTCGGACACGAACAGGACTACGCTTCATGGGGCATGGTCGAATTTCTGATCTATGCCGACCACGATGAGGTGTACGACACAAGCATCAGCATTGCGACCTCCTGGGACCTGGCCGAAGACAACAGCAAGGTTCGCTTCACGCTGCGCAGAGGCATCCCGTTCCACAAGGACTGGGGAGAATTGAGCGCCGATGACGTCGTGTGGAGCATGAACAACGCCATTCGCGAAGGCTCCACCTTCTGGGGCGTTGGTGGTCTCCAGATTTGGATGGACCGGTGGGAGAAGATCGACGACTACACAGTCGACATGTACTTCAAGTCGTTTAGTGCATCCTGGCTGGAGGCTTTGTCGAATCTCTCCACGCACCAGCCGTGGATCTACCCCAAGAAGGCAATCGACGAACTGGGAGAGGACCGGGCCAACGTGACTCCGTTGGGTACCGGGCCGTTTGAGAACCTGATCTACCGCACCGGTGACATTGTAGTAGTCGAAGCGTTTAACGGAGGAAACCACTGGCGGGCGAAGCCGGCAACGCAGCGCATGGAGGTGGTGGAGATCCGTGAGCCACTGGCTCGAAACGCCGCATTTATTGCGGGTGAAGTGGATATTATTGCGGTTCTCAACAAGGACATTGCCAGTTTGAAAGAGCGAGTGTCTGGTTCTTACGAGCAGCCTGCCCGGGGCTCTGGTTTTACCCATATCATGGTTTACACCGGGAACTATTGGAAAGGCGAAGAACCTTGCGACTCACAACTTGAGAGTTCCTGGACCTTGGGCGAAGGTATTGAGTACCCGCGGCCCGGCTTCAAGCCCGACGCTGAGCACCCCTGGATAGGCGATCCGTCGGGCAACGGCAACAGCATGGAGAGCGCTCTGAAGGTTCGACAGGCGATGTCTATGGGGATCGACCGCCAGACGTTGGTCGACACGGTATTCGGCGGACTCGGCCTTGCGACAGGGAGCTACACCGGTTTCCAGCCATACGATTCTGAATGGAAAGACGAGTGGGGCGTGGAATACGATTTGGAGGGTGCCAAGGCTTTGCTGGCAGAGGCCGGATACCCGAACGGGTTTGAGTCCGAGCTCTACGTGCCGCCGGACCACATCGTGATGAACCCCGAGGCGGGCGAAGCGGTCGCGCAGATGTGGCGACAGCTGGGTATAACGGTCAACATCGATCGCAGCGCGTATGCTGCGACCAGACCTCGCCACTTCAATGGCGTGGACGACATCGTCTGGTACGCTGCCTCGTCTATCGGCAACCTGGACAAGGAGAAGATCAATCTCTTGGGCAGGGCTCTTACCTTTCACGGTGCCGAGGTGCCCTGTGAAATACAGGACCTGGCGGCCTCAGTGGAGGATGAAACCGACTACGACAAGCGTGTCGCGATCAATGTCCGGGTGCAGGACTACGTAAGCGAGCAGCGCCTGATCTTCCCGATAGCCACCGTCACGGACCATTTCATGGTCGGCCCACGGATCAAGGCCTGGACGCCGCACAGGATCGTCGGTCGTTACTTCACGAACCCCGAGACGGTGCAAGTCCAGAACTAGCGGGCCGCACGTACGCGCTCACAATAGAGCCGCCATGCCGGGATACGGGCCCTGCCGCTGATCGCTCAGCAGCAGGGCCCGCGCCCCGGCGGCTTTTGTTTAGTCGAGAAGCGCAGATACGCGGCGCGTGTCTGGCGTCAGTAGGGGAAATTGAGACGTTTTCTATTGCGAAGAGTCGCCTTCTCATTCTTGATGCTGTTGGTGACTACCGCTTTTGTCTTTGGCCTATCCCGTGCCGCGGGCGACCCCAGGTATCTCTACCTTAACGAATACAGCACCGCAGCCCAGTGGGAACAGTGGGGCGAGGCGATGGGACTGAACAGGCCCTTGGTGGTGCAGTACGCCGACTGGCTGTGGGATGCTCTGCGGTTGGATTTCGGGAATTCGATACAGCAACGCCGCAGCGCCCTGGAATTGGTCCTGGAACGCGCTCCGGCGACGTTGCGCCTCGCTGGTGTGGCCTTTCTGTTTGCATTACTTGTATCCTTGCCGTTCGGCGTTCTCTCGGCGGTTAAACGCGGCACCGTATTAGACTATTCTGGACGCGTGTTTGCGCTGTTGGGACAGTCGATGCCCGGATTCTGGATGGGCATTGTGCTCATCATGATTTTTGCCGTAGAACTCGGCTGGCTGCCGACAGGCAGACAGGAGCATGGCATCAGGAGCTACGTGTTGCCAGCCATAACCCTCGGTTGGTACCCTGCTGCGGGTCTTTTGCGTCTTACGAGATCCTCTATGCTGGAGGTGCTAGACGCCGAGTACATGAAGATGGCTCGCGCCAAGGGCGTCGGCGGCAATATGATCGTTTGGAAGCACGCCTTCCGGAACGCTCTTATTGGGCCTATTACTTTCTCGGGTTTCCTGATTGCAGGATTCGTTACTGGCGCTGTGATCACTGAAAACGTCTTTTCCTGGCCAGGTCTTGGGCAGTTGGGCATACAGGCGGTAAGTAACAATGACTTCCCCGTGATGGTCGCCGTCGTGTTCGTGACAGCTGGAGCGTTCGTTGCGGCGAACCTGATAGTAGATTTGTTATACGCCGCCATCGACCCCAGAATAAGGTTTAACTAGGAGTCCCCGCGGCATTGTCAACCGAAATATCAGCCGCGCAAAATATCAGGTTCAGCGATATAGCATCCCGACAAGGAGTTCGTTGGACAGTGCGACGCTTCATCAGAGAGTGGCCTCTGGTGCCGCTGGCGTTATTGAGCGTCATCATGGTCTTCGCCGTCTTCGCCAGCGTCATTTCCGGGTACGATCCGACCTTTGGGGAACTCACCGACCGCCTCATCCCGCCGGCATGGTATGAGGAAGGGTCGACAGCACATCTGCTCGGCACCGACCCGCTCGGACGGGACGTCATGACGCGCATTATGCACGGCGCAAGGATCTCTCTGATGGTAGCGGGAATCGTTCTCTCCGCTGGGGCTATTTGCGGGACAGTGTTGGGCATGATCTCGGGCTGGTTTGGGGGTGTCATCGACGAGATTATCCAGCGTTTTGTCGAATTTACAATCGCGTTGCCGTTCATCCTGGTGGCCCTGGTAGTAGTAATTGTCCTTGGCGCGAGGCTGGAGGTGATCATCCTCCTCCTGGTGATATTCAGTTGGGGCGGTTTTACGCGCCAGGTGCGAGGCGAGACATTGCAACTCAAGAACATGGACTACATAGCGCTCGCCAAGATCGCAGGAGCGTCGACCACTCGCATTCTCGCGCGCCACATCCTGCCCGGCGTCATAAACACCGTTATGGTGCTTGTCAGCTTGAGCGTCGGTACGCTGATTATCACCGAATCGGTGCTCAGCTACCTCGGCGTGGGCATCCCGCCCCCGACACCTGCCTGGGGCGTGATGGTATCCGACGGCCGTAACTACATCGTCGACGCCTCCTGGGTGTCCTTCTACCCGGGCCTCGCGATACTCTTCACCGTGCTGGCGTTCAACTTCCTGGGCGACTGGATCCGCGACCGGCTCGACCCCAGACTCCGCCAACTGATCTAGCCGAGCCGCCGTTGGGCGGATTCTCGTCATACCCGTCCGGGGACCAGTCAGCCCATCCATTCCCACGTCACCCCCATTCTCTCGGTGTGGGCGTCATCGTTCGGGGGGTACTTTTGGTCCACCGATGAGTTGCTGCTAACCCCCGATCTCCCATCGGTTAAACTGCACGATCCAATTCCTTCGGATGCGTCTCGTTGCGGTTAGCCCCCGATCTCCCATCGGTTAAACTTGGATCGGATGTCTATCAGGGTCGAAATATGTTGCGGTTAGCCCCCGATCTCCCATCGGTTAAACTCGATCAGACCGTCGATAACGGTCGTCGTCAGTTGCGGTTAGCCCCCGATCTCCCATCGGTTAAACTGCACGATCCAATTC
>JAKZUY010000316.1:0-4766 GCA_047516345.1 Dehalococcoidia bacterium
ATGCTGATGGGGATCGAAAGATTCGCGTGAAGAGATTCGATCACTGGGATAATTCGACGCAACTCCTCCGCTTCATCGACCGGCTTTGCGCCCTGATATCGTGATGGCGGGCGAGTGGATTCTCCGCCCACGTCGATGATGTCCGCCCCCGCGGCCTCGATCCATAAGGCTTGGTCCGCGGCACGTTCCACCCATCCAGGGTCGATGCCCGACGACAATAACCCGTCACCCGAAAACGAGTCCGGCGTGACGTTAAGCACGCCCATCACGTAGGTACGGGCGCCCCACTCGAAACGGCGTTTACCGATCTGCATCACGCTAGTTACGATGGTCATTGGCGTGCGCCGACCCGGGATTCGATCTCTCTGGCAGGTAACTTTCGCGAAGGCTGCCAACCACCGTAATCGGCCTCCCGTCCTTTGGCCCATCCTCGCGGCATACCGGCCTAATGTGATATCAGGCCAATTCAGGCTTCATAAGCGCGTAGAATATGCCGTCACCCTTATTTTAACGAACGTCGCACACATGACCGGATCGGCATTCAGGTCGACCGGGGAGGTATCCACCATACCGCCAGATAATGATGCTTCGCTGGAGAAGCCCGCGCAAAACCCTCTGCCGGTCGACCCTCGCTCCGATCTACGGAAACGGCGGCGAGAAGCGCGACTCGGAGGTGGTGAGCGGAGAATCGAGGCTCAGCGCAAGCGCGGCAAATTAACTGCTCGCGAGCGGTTGGAGAAGCTCTTCGACCGGGGCACGTTCTCCGAGATCGACACCTTCGCAACTCATCGGGCAACCGACCTTGGACTGGACCGTCAGCGATTTCCGGGCGACTCCGTGGTTACCGGCAGCGGTCTCGTCAACGGGCGACAGGTGTTCGCGTACGCGCAAGACTTTACGGTACTCGGGGGCTCACTGTCCGAAGTAGCGGCGCTAAAGATCTGCAAGGTCATGGATCACGCGGTGCGAAATGGCTGCCCGATAGTCGGGATAAACGACTCCGGCGGAGCGCGTATTCAGGAGGGAGTCGATTCCCTTCACGGCTACGCTGAAATATTCAGGCGAAACACGCTTGCGTCCGGAGTTGTGCCACAGATCACAGTGATCGCCGGTCCTGCCGCCGGAGGCGCGGTCTACTCACCCGCCATTACCGACTTCATATTCATGGTGGAATCGATAGGGCAGATGTACATTACCGGCCCAGACGTCGTAAGGGCGGTGACCGGCGAACAGGTCAGCCACGAGGAACTCGGAGGAGCGGCGGCACACGCCTCCCGCAGCGGCGTCGCTCACTTCACCGCGTCTGATGAGGCGGATTGCTTTAGACAGGTGCGGCTACTACTTTCGTACCTGCCCGCAAACAATACCGAATCGCCGCCTGTCCACGAGTCGACAGACCCCGTGGACAGGGTCGACGAGGCGCTGGCCGACGTGGTTCCGGGAGACCCGTCTCAGTCCTACGATGTTCACGACGTGATTTCGCATATAGTCGATGACGGCGATTTTCTGCCGGTCCATCACGCGTTCGCCCCGAACATCGTCGTTGGATTCGCCCGAATGGGCGGAGGGACCGTTGGCATCGTCGCCAACCAGGCTGCGCATCTTGCCGGGGTGCTCGACATAGATGCGTCGGACAAGGCTGCGCGATTTGTCCGGTTCTGCGACGCGTTCAACGTGCCGATAGTGACCCTGGTTGACGTTCCGGGGTTCATGCCGGGCACGGCGCAAGAGCACGGCGGCATTATTCGCCACGGGGCAAAGCTGATCTACGCCTATTCCGAGGCGACCGTCCCCAAGATTGCCCTCATTCTTCGCAAGGCGTACGGCGGCGCCTACATCGTAATGAGCAGCAAGGAGTTGCGCTCTGACGTGAATCTGGCATGGCCGGGCGCCGAGATTGCGGTAATGGGTCCCGATGGCGCGGTAAACGTCATCAGTCGCAGGGAGATCGCCGGGGCGGACGACCCTGAAGCGAAGAGGGCGGAGCTGATAGCCGATTATCGCGAAAGATTCGCCAACCCGTACGTCGCGGCGAGCCGGGGATACTTGGACGATGTGATCGATCCGGCGGAGACGCGCTCCACAATCATCAGGGCGCTGCGAATGCTCGCCAACAAAGTCGACAGTTCGCCGCCAAAGAAACACGGCAACATTCCGCTGTAGGCTTGTCGCGGCGATAAGCGCGGTATCCGAACCACGGCAATTCACTGCATTCAAACGAGCATTAAACGGCCATTAGTGGCCGCACTATTTGGGGGACATCGTTGGCGCAGGCCAAACCTGAAACACCTTCTCGATCCCAGATCAACTTCGAACCCTCTGAGCCCCCGCCACGTTCCGGTGGCGGGCGAGATCGGTTCGTGAAATCGGTTGCCGACATGGCCGCCGAGGTGTGGGACTTTCACGAGCGCTTCGGCATTGATGGCGGCGGCCGGGCGACGCGATCTTGCCATGAGGTCATAATTGAAAGAGCGCCGTACTTGCGTGAAGAAATTGAGGAGATGCTCGAAGCTGCCAACTCAAAAGACGAACCCGAGACCTGCCACGAGGCAGCGGATGTTTTGTTCGTGGCAATCGGGAATATCGTCAGCCTCGGGAGCGCTGGGGAAGAGGGTGTGCGGAACGTCACTGCCAAGAACGCGGAGAAGACGCATGAAACACACGCAATTCGGCCGGACACCGGCAAGCTGCTCCCGATCCGCGGCAAACCCCATAAGTGGCTGTAGGCGCGATTAACCTGACCCACCGCTGACCGGCGATGCCTCACAAATGCGACGCCATCGGAAGGATGGGACCGCTTTTGACAGTAGCAGTGACAGGCCGATCGGCAATCAATAACGTCAAACAGCTTCCGAAGCATCATCACCTGCGACATCATCAGAAAGATATAAGTTCCCTAAGGAGCCGGAATGATAAGCCAATCGGCAATTGATAACGCCAAAGAACACTTCGCAACGATCATCAATGAGCAGATCGCCCGGGTCGACGCGGTAAAGAACGAGGGCGCACCCGTGGACTACGGATCGATTTGTCCCGTGGTGATCGGCATCATCGGTGGCGACGGCATTGGGCCTGCAATTGCCGACGTTGGCCGTCAGGTTCTAGAAGAGTTACTGTCCGCCGAAGTGGCCGCAGGAAAAGTCCAATTCCGGAATATCGAAGGGCTGACGATCGAGAATCGCGCTGCCCACATGCAGTCGATCCCTGACGACGTGCTGGAGGAGATCAAGTCCTGCCACGTCACACTCAAAGGGCCGACCACAACTCCTGAAAAAGGCGACGAGTGGCCAAACCTCGAATCGGCAAACGTGGGCATGAGAAAGGCTCTCGATCTATTCGCCAACGTGCGGCCTGTGAGGGTACCGTCGGAAGGCATCGACTGGACATTCTTCCGGGAAAACACCGAAGACCTCTACGCGCTCGGAAGTCAGGGCATCGACGTAACGGACGACATCTCGATCGACTTTCGAATCATTTCTACCCCTGGCTCAGAACGAATAATCCGCGCTGCATTCGACCACGCCCGCCGTACCGGCAAGGACCGGGTCACGGTGGTCACCAAGGCGAACATCGTCAAGGCAGGCGACGGCCGTTTTCTGCAGGTGGCCGAACGTGTGGCCGCCGACTATCCCGGCATTTCGTGGGATAGCTGGTACATAGACATCATGACGGCAAAGTTGCTGGACAAGGCCCGCCGTTCCGACTTTCAGGTTCTCGTGATGCCCAACCTCTACGGCGACATCCTTACCGACGAGGCGGCCGAAATTCAGGGCGGCGTGGGGACGGCAGGAAGCGCAAACATCGGCACGCGCTACGCAATGTTTGAAGCGATTCACGGTTCCGCCCCCCGAATGGTCGCAGAAGGCAGGGCCAAGTACGCCGATCCCAGCTCAGTGCTCAAGGCCGCTGGACTGATGCTCTCCCATCTTGGGTACGAGGACCTGGGCAAACGGGTCGACATGGCGCTCGAGGTGTGCGGTCAATACGAACGACGGCTCCAAATCACTGGGCGAAATACCGGCGTGACTGCTGAGGAGTTCGGGCAATACATACTCGAAACCGTCCGCGACCCCGAATTGGAACAACGATGGGATCGGTACGTGGCTGCGGAATGAGCGGCTCTCCGATCCAAATACCGGGTGGCCGATATCGTCTGGGATTGAATCCTGGCCGACCTGGCTGTACAGCCCAAACAACGGCATTAACGACAGGAAGAGTAAATCGATGAAGCAAAAAGTGACGGTGGTAGGCGCCGGAAACGTTGGCGCAACTACCGCCCAGCGGATATTCGAACGCGGGTATGCAGACGTGGTCCTGGTGGACATAGTGCCGGACATGCCGCAGGGCAAGGCCCTTGATATTCTCGAAAGCGGGCCGGTCCTCGGGACGGACGCCCTGATCACCGGCTCGAACGACTACGAGGCCACTGCCGATTCGGACGTGGTCGTAGTGACCGCCGGCATAGCGCGCAAGCCGGGTATGAGTCGTGACGACCTTCTGCTGACTAACATGAGGATCGTCGGCGCCGTTACCGAAGAGGTTGCGAAGTTCTCGCCGGATTGCGTGCTCGTGGTGGTCTCCAATCCACTCGACGCCATGGTCCAGCACGCCCACAACGTGTGCGGATTCCCCAGCGAACGAGTTGTAGGCATGGCCGGCATTCTCGACACCGCAAGGTTCCGTACATTCCTGGCCCTCGAACTGAACGTGTCCGTCACAAACGTTTCGGCATACGTCCTCGGCGGGCACGGCGACACCATGGTCCC
>JAKZUY010000317.1:0-4073 GCA_047516345.1 Dehalococcoidia bacterium
ACCGCGGCCAGAAACGCGCTCACCGCCACGCCGGTAAGTAACAACGCGGCCATCGAAAATCGCCCGCCCGCCGACGCCACCGCGTACACCACCACCAGAGCCCCCGCCGCACCGGCGAACGCCATCGCCGGCAGGGCGAGCGGGAACGCCGCACTAGCGCCGATTGCGATGGCAACTACCGCGCCGACCGCGCCGCCGGTAGATACGCCGATGATGCCAGGGTCGGCCATCGGGTTTCGGAACAGCCCTTGCATGATGGCGCCGGATACGCCGAGCGCGCCGCCGACCAGCAACGCCAGCACAATGCGGGGCAGTCGGATCGTCTCGACTATCGCCCTCTCGGTGGAGTTTGCGGCGCTGTCTGCCAGGCCGGCGAGGTCCAGCAAGACGCTCACCGCCAGCGACGGCGGCATCGCGTAGGGGCCAACGGATACGGCAACCCCCGCCATCAGGGCCGTGGCCGCAATCAACACAGCCGACCCGGCGGCGAGCCTGCGCAATACCGGCGAACCGGCCAGCCCCCGGATTCGGAAACCGACGCGGTTACGACGCGACGATAAAGCCTCGGATTGGCCTTCAGACGCCCCTGATCGCGGGTCGGGAGCGCGGAGATCGCTCGACTGCAACAAATATCCCCGGCCGCGTCGCGCCAGGGGACAAAGCGTGTGAACTGCGCCGGTTTTGAAACCGGGACAATACAACCACGGTCTGAGGCGCTCCCTTGGCGAGGAGCGGCCACTCAGCCCTGCCCGGCAGGTCTCCTGACTCCCGGATCATCGCCTAATACCGCGCCTTCCCATCCGCGCTACGCAGACAGTGGCATTAGCGGTCGGCTAACCGGTCACAGTGGCGCCACCGCAGCGGATTCTCACCGCTTTCCCTGTTTGCCGCTCGTTTATCGAGCGGCGCCGGACAGGTATGGCTTTTGTGACGGTTTCGGACACTACGCCCACACAAAGACAGCGTCAATACCAACCCAGCGGCAATATTCATGATTCGACCTGACTGTCGCCTCGTTGACTGCCCTCCGCAAGTCTCTTCCACCGATTCCAGGGACGGTCAGGATTGGTGCGAATACCGGTACCCACGCGGCCAGACGATGGTCTCCGGGCGGCATAGACGTTAACCACCGTCCCTGCCCAAGAGGCAAATCAGGGCGCGGTCCTGCGCGTCGGTAACTGTGTCGGTAAGACACGTACTCCGGCCGGATTAGACCGAACGCGGTAAAATAGAAAGTTCACTGGCGAAAACACGGGCATTGGCGTCGACGGCCTATCTTGTGGAGCAATCACTGTAGGCATCAACATGAACGCAACAGTCGAGTTAGCGAACGAGAGAGGACCCCGCGTATGAACCCGGCAGCGAAAGGCGCGAACAAAGCTCGCGCCGCACGCAAAAATCCTGAGCCGCAGGAAGGGTGCACCCACCATTGGGTCATCGACCCGCCGAACGGCGCCGTGAGCATCGGGCACTGTCGGAAATGCGGAGAAGACCGCGAGTTCCGCAACTCCATCGAGTACTCATCCTGGTACGGAACCAGGAATTCCGGGAAGTCGAAATAGCCTGACGACTACCGGAAAAGGTCGCGCTCCGGGCTCCTGAGCAGGACGCCGGCGCCGACGTTGCCGGGCAAAAACCCTGCACCCCGTATTACTGCGGCGGGAACGCGCCCGATCTCGCCCATTACGATCTGAGCCGCTGACGCCAGTTCGTCGGCCACCGACACCAAAGTCGAAGCCAGGATCCTGCCGTGGTCGTCCACACGGCCCCTGAGGTCCGCCAGAGGCTCGAACCCGCTGACGCCGATCGCAACGTTCATCGAGCCTTCGCGCCAGGGCCTGTTGAACGAGTCCGAAACAATCACCGCCACACTTCCTCCCGCCCTTGACTCAAGCCCTGTGCGGATCCGCTCCGCTGAAGCGTCGGGGTCGACCGGCAGGGTTGTCACCGAGTCATCGCCAGGCACATTCGAACCGTCCACGCCGGCGTTGGCGCAGATCAATCCGTGACGCGTTTCGACGATCAACACACCCGGCACTGCTCTCACGATCCGCACAGACTCGTCCATCACTATTTGGACCAGCCGGGGGTCTTTGCCAACCCGATTCGCCAACGCAACCGCCTCAGACGTCACCGTGGTCTGACTCAGCTTGCGGATTGCGCCCTCGGCCTTCGAAACCACCTTTTGGGCCACCACCACCACGTCACCTGGCATGATTTCGACACCGGAACTGTGGGCCGCTGTCGAAATCAGCACCGTGAGATCGTCGCCGGGCGCCACCTCGGCGATACCCTCGACGGCCGACACCTCAAAACGTCTCGGCATATGCGGTAACTCCTTCCACCGGGCAAATGACGCCCTGTATTTTAGCCGCCAACCCACAACAACACCCCGGTCGCCCACCGGGTCGTACATCGGGCCGTCAGCCCCTTCCCCAAACACTCGGAGGCGCCCGCCCTCTCTCTCACATTCATTCTCTCGACCCGCTCAATATTGGGACCCCGCAAGTCTGGGCGCAGGATAAAACCCCTGTTCTCTGAACGAACGACGGCGCGAGGGCATCGCGCGAACTCGACTGCCATTTACACGGCGCAATTCATTGGGATATGCAACTATGGGCTTCTCAATGCGCACTCTTCTCAGTCGTTCCCCAGACGAACATCCCACGCCCCCCATCCCTCGAAACCGTCACGCTCCGGCCGATAAGGCGGTCGTGTGATGGGCATGCCTTCGGTGTGGCAGCGCAGGCGAAGTCGAAAGATACGAAATGAACGCTTGCAGGCGCTCCAGCGCATCGGCCTGGCCACGTCGGGCTCGCCGGTGACGGGCGAAACGGCGCTGTGCATCGCCTATATGTGCCCGTGGGCGCACGCTTGCGCGGCCGCCACGCCGAGGCCGGCGTTGGTAAGCCAGCGCAAGTGTCACCGCAAGTACCCTGACGAGATGCGCCCCCGCCCCGGGCTCACCGCCCACGCCCTCGATATCCTGGCACACCGACGGCAAAAAGGCGTCTCACTCAACCCCATAACAACGTCGATGTTGGAGCAGTTCCGGCCCGGGGGGCCAAGCTCCAGCTATGGCAAGAAGAAACCCGCGTTGCCAGTACTCGAAGGATCGGTACAAGGCCGCGGCAACTACCCCGCCCAGCAGATGGCGTGATGGGAATCGGGACTCGTACGCCCGTCCGTAACCGGTCTCAGCAAGGGGTTTTGCCCAAGCGTGCCGCGCCGCAGGAGCCTGACCTAATATATGTCAGTCTCCAGAAACGTTTCGAAGTACTTCTTGCGCCCTTTGGTATCCACGACCCGTCTTCGCGCACGCTGACCGTGCACACGGTCTCGTCGTACTTTGTCGACAGCGTCGGTACGTCTTGACTGTGACGAGGATGCGCTCTTTCTTGCCGCCCATCACAGATGATCTGTGGGGAGCTCCAATCTCGCTTGCCGCTCAATCGCAGCTGCGACCCGGCCTCGGTGGCAACTTTCGGAATCCCGCTCAAAGCAGGTCAGCGCCACCGACTCGCCGGAATGTAACCATCCCTGTATTTCCGACAACTCCGAACGTCGTTGCGGCAGGTCGACGTTGTCGTACTCCGTGAACAGCCTCAAGTAGTCGGAGCGGGTCTTGAGTCCTCGTCGTCTGTCCGAGCTAATCCCAAGTTCGCGCAGGTGCACATAGCGGATGCCGACCCTGTTACAGCCTGTCATAAGGGTGGATTTGGAGAATCCGTGCACTCGGCTGATGGCATTTCGACGCACGTCGCACAGTAACGTCACACCTGCCCCGATCAACAGGTTCAGATACGTTTCGAGGGACCGGCCTTGATAACCAATTGTGAACAGCTCTGCCGAGCGTTTCTCGGGGCGAGCGCGTTCGATACGCCGCAGTTCCCGGCCAGGTCGCATCAACTGACTGAGCGCGCGCTGAGTAGCCGGTCTATCCGGGGCTCGTCCAGTCCCAATTCTTCCAGTATCTCGCGGCTGTGCTGGCCGAGAGTCGGCGACGGCCGTAAGGGCGGATTGCCCGACTTGAAATCCACCACCGGCCCAGCCGAGCGATAGCGTCCGCCGGC
>JAKZUY010000318.1:0-6852 GCA_047516345.1 Dehalococcoidia bacterium
GTCTACCCGGACAACGAGTGCGTTAACAACCACGTTCACAGGGTGCTGATCGACGGTGTCTATCCGACCCAGCGTCGGCTCTCTTGCGAGCCGGTAAGTCGTTGACAACTTTTGCACGGCAAGGGGAGTGGATAACGCCGGCCACGGAGACCTTCCTTGTGGACTAGCATGTGGCGATTCCGTTCCCGTAGTTTTCCACCAGGACCGCTCCGTCCATCCGCGTAAGTCGGCGGTCAAAGGTGTGGAGGGGTGCAGCTCCTACCCGTGCGACTGCTGAAAGGATCATCAGGTCCGAGAAGCCGACGCCTCCCTGGCGATAGCTAAACGCCGCTCGGGCCACGTCGTCCGCAGCCTCGACCACGATGCTGTCCGTGGCGATCAACTCCACCAGCACATCCGCTATCTGTGCAGGTCTGAACCGGTAGGCCCGCTCCAGTACCCAGACCACCTCAATCGCAACCTCTCGGCAGACGAAGCCTGGGCGTTCTGACGTCAACCCCTCCAGTAGGGCCCGAGCTGCTTTCGCCTGCTCAGCGTCATCGTCCACGAGATAGCGGACGAGCACGTTAGTGTCGAGGGCGATCATTGTCGCGGGCCCCATCGACGATGGCGCGTTCCATTTCTTCTAGTGTCACCGCCGGGCCGGCATGCCGCAGTACGCCAAACAGCCGGGCGATGGGGCGGACCGGCATGATCCTGACTTCACCATCCTGGATGATGTAACGCACCCGATCACCAGCCTGCACGGACAGGGCCTCCCGCACGGCTTTTGGTAATGTGGTCTGTCCCTTTGAGGTGATGCCAGATTCAATCATGAGAAATTGCCCAATTCATTACATTAGAATCATACGCCTTACAAACCTGAGTATAGCAATGACAAAAGTAACGTGGCAATCCTTCTTGCCTGTTTCGGCCCCTCAACCCTCCCCCCAAGGCTGCCCTCTATTCATGCGATCCCAATTCCGATGTATTTCTTTCGGCATCCATTCACCCAAGTCCAAGTCAACTGCCCGCGAGTAGCCCAGGTCTTGGCGTTGATCGGATTTCTGGTATCTGGGCCGGGGCACGACAGTTACGGACATGGCCGAGCTGGTGTGGGTGGTGGAGGCGTTTCCTGGCGAGGTTTCCAAGACCAGGTTACCCACCAGTAGCGTCGCCGCCCCTCACGATGCGTTCGCGCAAGTGTCTCCGCCCCGCACGGGGGAGGGGGAAGGGTACGATGGGGGGCGAACGCAACCGGGATTGTGGTAGTTGGGGCCCAGGCATGCGATGTCATGCGATGGTCTCTCCGGATGCGGCAAGGCGGGCGATATGAACCTTGGTGTTGCAGTATTTGGAACCGGACGGTTGGGCGGCCGGTACATCGACATCGTCAAAGAGGCGGATGGCGTCGACATGAAGGCGGTCGCGGAGCCGCGGGAGGAGCAGGTTGCGCCTCTGAAGATGAGCCACCCCGACGTGGACTTCGTCGCCGACTATCGGGAGTTGCTCGACCGGGACGATATTCACATTGTGATCGGCACACTGCCCCACTGGCTCCACAAGCAGGCCGCGATCGATGCGGCGATGCGCGGCAAGCACATCTACCTCGAGAAGCCGATGGCCGTGTTCCTGGATGAGTGCGACGAGATGCTTGACGCCGCCCGGCAGAACAACGTCAAGCTGATGACGGCGCACACGCAGCGCTATTTTCCGACCGTCCGGAAGATGAAAGAGATAGCGGAGTCGAAGCGGCTGGGCGAGTTGATTATGGCGTACGAAATCTGGCACAAGCCCCTGAACCCCGGCGGCCGCCCGCCCTGGATGCTGGACCGCAATTTGGGCGGCGGCATGGGACAGATGGACGGCACTCACCTGATCGACCGGCTGCTGTGGATATTCGGCAAAGACGTCGCCAGCGTCAGCGGAATCACCTCCAACTTCTGCTTTCCGGATGTGGCCGCCGATGACACCGGTATGTGCCTAATCCGCTGGAAGAGCGGCAAGGCGGCAACGATCAGCCGGATTGGCTGGGAGACCGGCGTGACTGAGTACGGCGGCGATTACTTTTTCACTTCAGGGCAGGCCAGGTACCGTAATGCCTACGGACCGGGTGACGACCACGGAACCGGAGTGTGGATCGGCGCAGGGCAGGAGTGGCATGATGAGCCTATCGAACAGCACGATCCGATGACACTGGAGTTCCGGGAGTTCATCGACTCGATCAATCGCGGTGACGACGATACGCCGGTCCCTCAGATCCACGGCCGAAACGTCATGGCCATTCTGGACGCCTGGGAGCAGTCGCACGCGTCCGGCAAGGAAGTAACGCCAGACATCCGCTGACCATCCGGCGAGGGGTGCGCGTTAACAGGGGGTCTAAAACGATACCGCTGGAGCGGAGCGTAAACGCTCGTTATTCTGAGCGAAGCCGAAGAATCTAACGTCTGCCGGGCAGGATGGCCCGCCTCTCTGACCCGGGCCCCTCGGCTTCGCTCAGGGTGACATGGGGGTGCTCGGGGTGACATGAAGGGCGCTCGGAGTGGCATCCCTTAGGCGGTAAGGGACTTATTAGACACCCTCAAGAGACCGCCCGATTGGCGGGGCGGTCGTGTGGGCCCGGCGGAGCGTGATCACGCCGGGCTGTGGGCCGTCCGTCGTTGTCAGCAGACGATCGCCTTTTCGAGGGCCTCTTCGTTGAGGGTCAGGCCGAGGCCGGGGGCGTCGGTCAGGTGCATTACGCCATCGACCGGCAGCACCGGTTCGTTGAATATATCCTGAACCTGCTGAGGGTCTCCCGAAAATTCGTTCGAGTACTCGTGCGGCCGAATGCCGTTGGTCACCGTCGAGTACGCGTGCAGGCTGGCCATGCTGTTGACCCCTGCCGATGGGCAGTGCGGCATCACGACCTTGTTGTGAATCACGGCAAGATCAAAGATCTTCTTGACCTCTGACAACCCGCCGGCGATCAGGATGTCCGGCTGCAGGATATCGGGGTTCGCCAACTCGATGAGGTCGCGGAACCGCCAGCGGGTCTGCTCCTGCTCGCCGGTAGACACCGCCACGTCGAGGGCGTCTACCACCTGTTTTAACCCCGGCAGGTCGTACTGCGGCAGAGGCTCTTCGAAATGGGCGATGCCCAGATCTTCGAACCTGCGTCCCTGGTTTATGGCGGTGCTGACCGAGTAGCCGTTGTTGGCGTCGAACCCAAGTGGGATTTCGGGCGGCAGGAACTCCCGGCAGAGCTTGAACATCTGGAAGTCTTTTTCGGGGTCGGCGTCTTGCCTGACCGACCGCCAGTCCATGCGGATCTTGAAGGCGCGGAACCCCTGTTCCCATCCCTCTTTCACCCGGTCTAGCATCTCCTCGGGCGTTTTTGACCAACCGTTGCCGCTGCTCCAGTACATCGGAATGGCCGTGCGGGCCGCGCCGCCCATCAGTTCGTGGACCGGCCTGCCTGCGGCCTTGCCGGTAATGTCCCACAGCGCGATGTCGATGGACCCGACAATGAACGGCGGCACCCGGGTGATGCGGTCGCCTGCGCTCAGGGTCAACGCCTCCCAATGGCGTTCCACGTGTCTCGGGTCCATGCCCACGAGGGCCGGTTTGATGGTCTCATCGATGTACGCCTGCATGACGCCAGGGTTGCGGCCGTTCGCCTCGGCGAGCCCCACGATGCCCTGATCCGTATAGATGCGGACCAGCATCCGTCCCGTTTTTAGCAGGTGGCTTGTGATGTCGGTTATCTTCACGTTGTGATCCTCAGTGTCTTTGTTGTCGTGACGATTGAAGTTGCGCGGCTGCGTCAAAGACGTCCACATGGAGCCTGTGTCGTAAATCCACCCCGCTTGATTTGTACTGTGTATCCCCAGTCTTCCTCGACCCCGGCTGTCATCCGACTGCCCCGACCCCGGCCAACACCCGGCTTCCTCGACCCCGATCGGGGAACTGTAGGTCGTTTAAGGTTCCCTTTTTCATGGGAATGACGGGGAAGAGCCTGCTTTGTGAGACAGGCTCTGACGGACTTTCCTGTTGCGCAAAGCATACCTGCCCGCGCGCTGTTCCATGGCCTCGCCGCGTGAATCACCGGCTGCACGGTCTCACGCGGGCAGGGGATACGTGCGCGCGTTCTGCTTTGACCCGCGGGCCGACAAGTGCTAGGTTTTCGTTAACAGGATTGCGGTCTCCTTCGTTTCAGTACATACACTGGCTCGGGGAGCAATGAATCATGCAAGGGAGCAACCAACCATGACAGATGATGTTGCCTTGATTGGCCACCTGATGCGACGAGCGGCCTTTGGCGCACCTGCGGCCGAGCTAGAGGCGCTGGCGGAGCGCGGGTACGACGCCGTCGTCGAAGACCTCCTGCATCCCGAGCGGTTCGACCGCCTGGAAGAGGATCTGTTCAATCGGTACAACTGGGACATGGTCCACTATCGTTCCGGCGAGATGACGGCTGCACGGTGGTTCTATCGGATGGTCAACAGTCCGAGGCCGCTCGAGGAGAAAACCGCGCTGCTTTGGCACGGAATCTTCGCTACCGGCGGCGCAAAGGTGACGATCAATACCTGGATGTCGACGCAGATCGACATGTTCCGGGACTTCGGCCTCGGCAGCTTCAGGGAGTTGCTTGTCAATCTGTCCCGTGACCCGGCGATGATTTATTGGCTCGACAATCAGACCAACCATTCCGACGCGCCAAACGAGAACTACGGGCGGGAGTTGCTCGAACTGTTCAGCATGGGGGTCGGCAACTACACCGAGGACGATGTCAAACAGTGCGCCCGCGCCTTTACCGGCTGGACCATCAATCAGGTGCTGCCGAGGTACCCGTACGGGTTCTACGAAACAAAGTTTGTCTACCGGCAGGATGACCATGACTCCTCGGTGAAGGAGTTCCTCGGCGCCCATGGCGCGCACGACGGTGAAGACGTGGTCGACGTGATCGTCCGGAACCCGGCTACTGCCGATTTCATCGCACGAAAGCTCTACAACTTCTTCGTGTCCGACACGCCGGACGAGGAGGCGCAGGCGGAACTTGCGCAGGCGTATTTCGACTGCAACTACGAGATCCGCGGTGTGCTGCGCCATCTATTCCACGCCGATTGGTTCAAGGAGGCGCGGTTCAAGAAGGTGCGCAGCCCATCGGAGACGGTGGCGACCACGATCAGGCTGGCCGGCATGTTCCGAACGCCTCGCGAGTACGGACTGATGAAGCTGCCCGGCGCTTCCGAGGGGATGGGGCAGACACTGCTCAATCCACCTACCGTGGAGGGTTGGCACACCGGCAAAGAGTGGATAGACACCGCCGGCCTCGTCGAACGGGTCAACTTTATTGCCGAAAAGCTCGGCGATCAGAACAATCCCGGCGTCATGCAGATGGTCAATCGCATTGCGGATGGCAAGTCCGAAATCACCACGGCTGCGCTGCTTGAATCGTGCGCCTATGAGGTTGGTGGCGTCGAACTCGAAGACCGCACGCTGGATGCCCTGCGCGACCACGTGGGGGGCGACACGACGTTCCGCCTCGACGACGACACGTCGAGGGCCCAATTCGGCGAGACGGCATCCGACCTGATCGGCCTTATCGGCGCGTCGCGGGAGTTCCAGCTTCAGTAAAAGATCCGGGGACCGCCGCCGGTCTTCATCAGTCAATGTCAGGGGAGCCAATAAGTTGAGTATGCAAACAAACGGCACTAACGGTCACAGCACGGGCGCAAAAGCCGATCCGGTGCTTGTGGTGCTTCAACTTTCCGGCGGGAATGACTTCATGAACACGGTCATCCCACACGGAAACGGTCAGTACTACGACTCCCGGCCCAATACCAGCATCCCGGAAGATCAGTTGCTGAAGATCGACGGCTCAATCGGGTTTCACCCGGCGATGGGGCCGATCAAGGAACTCTACGACAGCGGAAAGGTCGCTGTCGTGCAGGGTATCGGATATCCGGAACCGGACCGGTCGCACTTCCGTTCGATGGACATTTGGCACACCGCGGAGCCTACGAAGTTTTCAGGCGAGGGGTGGCTCGGCAGGGCAATTCGTGAAATAGACCCCGGCAGGCAGAACGTCGTAACCGGTGTGTCGTTCGGCCAGGGCTTGCCGCGTGCGATGGTCGCGCCGGGCACGCCGGTAGTCGCGGTAGCCCAACTCGAGGGATACGGCCTTCTGACAACGCTGCCCGGGAGCCGCCAGAGAAAGGCCGTCGCCACATTCGAGCGGATGTACGCGCCCGAAGAGACGGCCGAGGCGAGCATGATCCTCAATCACCTGGGGGAGACCGGTCAGTACGCCCTGGAAGGCGCAGCGCTGCTCAGGTCGGCGCCGGAACGCTACACCTCAACGATCGAATACGCCGGCGACCAGCTTTCGCAGAGCCTCAGGGGTATCGCGCAGGTGCACCTTGCCGGCCTCGGAACCCGTATCTTCTACGCAAACATCGGCGGCTTCGACGTGCACGCTCTCGAAAACAAGGTGCAGCCCACCCTGTGGCAGAACGTCTCCCGCTCGATCACCGACTTCTTTGCAGACCTGCGAGAACACGGCGCAGTCGACAACGTCACCATGATGATCTTTTCGGAGTTCGGTCGGCGTATCAGGGACAACGGCGGCGGTACGGACCACGGTTCGGGCGGCGGAGCGTTCCTTGTCGGCGACCACGTCCGGGGCGGTCTGTACGGGCAGTACCCGTCGCTCGACCCCGACAAGCAGCTTGACGGCGACCTGCGCTTCAACAACGACTTCCGGTCGCTCTACTCGTCGATCCTCGACCAGTGGATGGGCATGAGTCCGGCGCCGATTGTGAACGGGACGTTCGATCAGTTCGACGGCATCATCGCAAGGCCGGCCGCCGCATAGCGACGGGACCCTGA
>JAKZUY010000319.1:0-3383 GCA_047516345.1 Dehalococcoidia bacterium
TCACACGGTCCGGAGAAGACAGAGGAAAAACCTCCTTCCAAATAATCCGCCTCTAGGCTTCAGCTTGGGCACGGTTACGACTACAGAGACACTGTCAACCGAAGCAACCCCGGAACACCACCGGGGTTGCTTCAACGCGCCCCGCACATCTCCGTCGCCCCCGACCACACACGTCCCTGGCCCTCCCCGGCCACACACCCGTCATTCCCGGCCCTCCCCAAATGTCATTCTGAGCGAAGTCGAAGAATCTAACACCCGCGAACCAGAAACGCCGACCCCGTTGACCCCAGGCCCTTCGGCTTCGCTCAGAGTGATGTAGTCGCTGATCTGCCGGTTGTTCTAATCAAGGCGCGGATCGCACAAGGCCTGAATCAGAAAGACTTGGCGGAGCGAATCGGTCCTAAGGAGCAACAAATACGGCGGTACGAGGCCACCGACTACGCCTCAGCCAGTCTGGACCAAATCAAGAAAGTCGTAAGTGCCCTGGGCGCTCCGGGTAAGTCGCCGCCAGTGGGCCTCCTGCGACTGCGCAACGCCTGACGACAGGTCTGCTATGCGACAGTTGCTCACTTATGTGGACATAGCCTTATCGGCCACCGAGGTCAGTATCTTTTCGCCAAGGCTTGGACAATGGAGCAACAGGCGGGACGGCTCACGTGCGTGCGAGTTTGCGAATCTCAATAAGGCCATCGGAACGGCGATATGGCCAGAGAGGATTCAAGACTCTAAGATCAGGGCCTCTCATTATCGAGAATTGGAGGCGCGATTATGGACGATAAATTTTGGCGACTATGCGATAAGTTGATCGAATCTAACCCAATCGAAATCGACCGTCCCAAGGGTAGCCTACACCCCAAGTGGTCCTTTGAATATCCGATGGATTACGGCTTTCTACAAGGGACCAGGAGCAACGACGGAGCCGGTGTTGACATCTGGCGCGGAAGCCTCTCAACGGAGGCGTTGACCGGGGTGATCCTGACAGTTGATGTCTTCAAAAATGATTGCGAAATTAAGCTGTTGGTGGGATGTACTCCCGATGAAGCCGACACAGCACTACATATACACGACGCTGATTCACAAGCAGCTTTGCTGGTACTCAGGGGATGAGGCCTTGCCAGAGTTTTGCGGTCGGGGTTAAGGAACGATTACGTTCGCCATAACTGCCAGGGGTTCACACCGAGCCGCCTTCGCGTTCCGGTCCTCCCCCGGCAAAGCCTACGACCTCGCCACCCTCGGCCTCGGCAACGAAGTTGCTCGTAGTGGGCGAGGCGATCGTGAGAATATCGACCCACTTCGATTCCCTGTCCCGATATGACAGGCTAGCCAGATGCTCCGCCGGCACGATTCCGCTATAGGTGGTCCGCCACGTATCGACGTGAACCCTGGCCATGGGACCAGCGTCCGCCGGATCGGCCGATCTTATTCGCACGCCCATACTCTTCTCCGGCGAGTCACCCCGATTGAGACCAACCGCCCGGCGCGGTCCATCATGCTGGACACGCCTGCCAGCCGGTCGCGCCGGACTAGCGGTCAAAGATATTCGGCGACTAAGGTCGGCTATGTAGTCCGGGGGTCGTGCGTGTGCCGGGGATACCTTCGGCACACGCACGACACGCACATGTCCTTCGCCTGCGGCGTGCGTTGGCGAGGTCGAAGTGGTTGTTATGAGAGAGCGTCCACCTTGCCCCCTACCCCTAAAACACCACCACCGAACGCAGGACCTCCCCGCGCTCCATCTTGTGGAACGCCTCCTCGACGTCACCAATTCCGATGGTCTCGGACACGAATCCGTCCAGATCCAAACGGCCCTGTAGATAGAGGTCGATAAACATCGGGAAGTCCCTGGTGGGCAGACAGTCTCCGTACCACGAGGACTTGAGGGCGCCGCCTCTGCCAAACACCTCGATCATCGGAAGCTCGATCTTCATTTCGGGGTTCGGAACACCGACAAGCACTACAGTCCCGGCGAGGTCCCGAGCGAAGAACGCTTGTTTATAGGTGACCGGGTTGCCGACCGCTTCGATCGCCACATCGACCCCGTTGCCGCCAGTGAGCTCCCGTATGGCCTCGACTGGGTCGGTTTTCGTGGAATTGATCGTGTTCGTGGCGCCGAATCCCTTCGCCCACTCCAGCTTCCTATCGTCGATGTCGACGGCGATGATAGTGTGCGCGCCAGCCAACCGGGCGCCCGCGATCGCCGCATCGCCCACGCCGCCGCATCCGAAGACCGCAACCGAGTCGCCCCGCGTCACGCCGCCAGTGTTTACCGCGGCGCCCAGCCCGGCCATCACTCCGCACCCGACGAGTCCGGCCGCAGCAGCTGATGCCGCCGGGTCCACCTTGACCGCCTGACCGGCGTGGACGAGCGTCAATTCTGTGAATGCGCCGATCCCCAGAGCGGGAGAGAGCGGACGCCCATCGGCGAGGGTCATCTGCTGCGCCGCGTTCATGCTGTCGAAGCAGTACCAGGGGCGGCCTCGAAGGCATGAGCGGCAGTTGCCGCAAGGAGCGCGCCACGCGATGATGACGAAGTCACCGGCTGCGACATTGGTTACGCCTTCTCCGGTCGCCTCGACGACCCCAGCTGCCTCATGTCCCAGCAGAAACGGGAATTCGTCGTTGATCGCCCCTTCCCTGTAGTGAAGGTCGGTGTGGCAAACGCCGCACGCCTGCACCCTCACGAGCGCCTCACCCGGACCTGGATCCGGCACGAGAATGTCCTCAAGCGTGACCGCGGCCCCCGCTGATCCGGCTATCACACCCTTCGTCTGATGTGTCATGAGTCTCTACCTCCTGAAGTTGAAACGTAATCTAATAAGTGCGCGCCCGACCACGCCATGATCGCCGAACGCCCAGCGCGCGCTGACAGGCGGTCGTATCGACGATTCGCGAACCGCTCCAAAGCGGTGCCTGGACTGACCTAACAGAGGCAGATTCTAGCGGATCAGCCGCCCCACCGCCGCCCGATTCCGGTGTTGCGCCAGGTCTTCGCCCGACCTGAAAAAACTGTAGTGACGCGAGCCATCCTGTTCGCACACCGACCCGGAGTTGCGGAGTCCAAGCAGGCTGACTATAGGGCAGACCCCCGGCAAGATGGCTGAAAAGGCCGAGGGGCTTTGCTGCTACGATCCATGAGTCATTGCGTTACCGGACCGGCTCGATGGTGTCGCACTGCCGGGCATACGGTGGTCCGTCGTGAGATAGTCTCTCAGGCAGAAATGGTCGGCATCAGGACACCAAGGCGGACGATTTGCCATGAAACTCGGCTATAGCAACTACGGCATGCGGGATGTCGATATTTTTGAAGCCCTGCCGCGAATTCGCTCTATCGGCTACGAGGCGATGGAGCTATGCGCAAGAGACGGCTGGCAGACAACGGCCGA
>JAKZUY010000320.1:0-17279 GCA_047516345.1 Dehalococcoidia bacterium
CCGCGGCCGTGACGCTGCCGAGAACATCCGAGAAGGTGTCTTGCGAGGCCTCAGCGTTGAGTTTCACGCCATCGCTGAGGAGATGCGCGACGGCTTGCGATATATCACCCGGGCATTTGTTCCGCGGGCCGGTCTGGTCGACAATCCCTCATACGGGGATTCAATCGTTGCAGTACGGGCCAAGATTGACACTCCCGAGACTGTGAGATTCAGGCGATGGCAGTAACGCTTACTCTCGGGCAACTGGCCCTCGAATTACGGGTGTCCGTCACTTCCAACACGTCGGACGTTCCGCTGGGATACGCCGGCATTTTGCAACGTGGTCTAGACACCGCGACGGCCCTGATTGAGCGCCGCGCCCCGGACGCGCCGGACGACATCCAAAACGCCGCGGCGTCAATGCTCATTGCGTATGACTTCGACTCCGACCGGCCCGCGTATCGCAACGTGCGGTCTGCCTGGAATTACAGCGGCGCGGCGGAAGTGTTGTCACCGTGGGTTGAACGGCGGGCGGAGGCGGTCTAATGAGACTCTGGCCATTCAAAGCCGAACATCGCAACGTCACTTTCACAGATGCCACGACCGGCGCTCAGCTCGAGTTTGCCAGCGGCGGCGGACTGCCTGCCGTTGCTGAGCAATTGGCAGCCGTAGAGACGGCGGCCGGATTGTGGGCGAGAGCATTCGCCAGCGCTACCGTCACGCCAGACATCCCGGCGCTTACCCCGACCGTACTTGGATCAATCGGCCGTCAATTGGCCGTCCAGGGTGAAGGTGTCTACATGCTGGACACTGGCATCGATGGCGCGCTTGTGTTGCGCCCGTGTGTCTCGTGGGAGATTCACGGCGGCCCGAATCCCGAGTTGTGGACCTATCAAGTGGATATGGCCGGACCGTCTCGCACAGACCGGCGGGTGATCCCTGCTGACCGGCTGATACATCCGAAATATGCCGTGCGCCCTGGCGCGCCATGGCGTGGCGTGTCACCCCTCGGGATTGCCAGCGAGACGCGCAAATTGGCCGGGTGGATCGAACGGCGCTTAGCTGAGGAAACAAGCACGGTATCCGCCTATCTGCTGGCGCTGCCTGAAAACCGGCCCGACTCAACTTCACTCAAAGCGGACCTGAAAGCAGGCGCGGGACGGTTGCACATTGTGGACACGACTCGGGGCGGGTATGGCGCTGGAACTGAACAGGCGCCACGCGAAGATTGGGAGTCGCATCGCCTTGGCGCAAAGCCCCCCGACGTGCTGGCGAAGTTGCGGCAAGACATCCGTCAAGACATATTCGGAGCGTACGGAATCCCTAATGCGGTCTTTGGTTCGGGCGGCGCTGCCCGGGAGGCGTATCGCCAATTCCTGGCCAGCACAATTCAACCCCTGGCCAAGTTGGTCGTTGAGGCGATCCGCGGGCCGTTGAGCGCTCCGGACTTGGCGCTGACGTTCGAGGCATTGCGGGCGGCTGACATCGCCTCTAGGGCGCGCGCTTACGGGGTATTGATCGCTGCCGACTTTGACAAGACGGCGGCGGCGGAAGTGACCGGCCTCGATTGAATCGACTCGTTGAGATTCAATCTCGTGCGGTCGTCAGGGATAGTTTCGGAGGCGAAATAGTCACTTGGCCAACACTGGCGACGGTTTGGGCCGCTGCCAAAGTGACGGGCGTTTCGGAGAACTTCAAAAACGACGCCCGGCGGCGCGTCCCAATTCGCAACGCTGAATTTCGGATTCTCTGGCGCGCCGATGTTCGGGAATCTTCCCGGCTGATTTACCGCGGCCTGATTTGGGATATCAAGGGCATCAAAGCAATCGGGCGGCTGTACAAGCTGAATCTGTTTTGCCAGAGTGACGTTAGCCGGAATTACACGCCATAGGCAGCGATACCCTGGCATCCCTCCCGCCAGGGCGCATCTATTTTGGCCCGTGTGGGCGGTTGTACACGGATGATGTACCATTTGTAACTTATGTTACTTAGGTTGCATGAACCGGCAAAAATGGAGGCACAGCAATGACAACGGCGCAAAAGCCCATAACCGAAGCACGCCTTGACGCCGCCGTCCACGAAATACTTGAAGATATCCGCGAACTCGACAAGCGAGTTACCGTCCGGTTAGAGAGTGTGGAAAACGCTATTAAGGGTCTCACAGTAGAGATTCGCAATGGCCGCCCGTAAGCCGCCTCTGCCCCTTGGTGTATCGAATGTGGTTACTGAGGGGGTTTTCCCCTGATTTGAACTGAGAATGAGACTTGAAAACAGAGTCGCCATAGTTACAGGGGCCGGCAACGGCATCGGCCGAGCGATTGCCAAACTGTTTGCCAAAGAAGGCGCACGAGTAGCGATAGCCGACATTGAGGATGATGCCGGCAAAGAGACCCTGGCGATGATCGACGCGGTAGGCGGCGAGGGCGTGTTTGTACACATGGACACGTCGAATCGGGAAAGCGTTGAGGCGGGGGTCGCAGAGGTGGTTCAGGCGTTGGGACCGGTGAACACGTTGGTCAATAACGCGGCCGCCTTCGTTTTCGGGAAGGTTGAAGACCTGACAGACGGCGATTGGGCCAGGGTTTTCGGTGTGAACGTGATCGGATACGCAAACTGCGTCCGGGCAGTGCTGCCGCACATGAGGGCGCAGGGCGGCGGCGCCATCGTCAACCTCGCTTCCGTCAGTTCATTCATCGCCCAACCGGAGTTCATTCCTTACAACGCTTCGAAAGGGGCCGTCGCCCAGTTGACCCGATGCCTTGCGATGGATCTCGCGCCGGACAATATTCGGGTGAACGGAATCTGCCCTGGTTCCACAAGAACGCGTGCTACGGACCGGCACATCGCTTCCCTGGGTCTCGACCCTGAAGAGGCGTACCGAGACTTCGCACAGGACTCGTTGATGAAGCGAATGGGCCGACCTGAGGAGATCGCCAACGGCGTGTTGTTCCTCGCGTCCGACGACGCGTCGTTCATGACTGGCGCGCACATCGTGATAGACGGCGGCGCATCGATCGATTGATCTTTCCTTCGTCGATTACCGGGACGCCCTACCAGTTGGTAAACGCCCCGTCCTCCCGGTAGAGGATGGTTGGCCAATCCTGCGGGACGTAGCGAGCGCTCTCCGCGGCTTCGATGTCGAAGTCCACGCCCAAACCCGGTTCGTCCGGGCACCAAGCATACCCATCCTCCCACTCAATCTGTTTGGGAAACAGGTCGGTGGCGAATGTGCCGGGCTGTCGCGGCATCTCCTGCACGCCGACGTTCGTGGACGCCATGCACAGCGACACGCAAGCCGCCGCGCTGACCGGGCCGAGCGGGTTGTGGGGAACTATGTCGATGTAGTGGGTCTCCGCCCAATGGGTGATCTTCAGAGCCTCGGTCAGGCCGCCGACGATGCACAGATCGATGCGGGCGTAGTTGATTAGCTCTTCCTCGATGACCTCCCGGAAAGCCCATTTCGTTGCCCACTGTTCTCCCGCCGCGATGGGCAATGAGATGTGGCGGGCAAGGTTCCGGTAACTGCCGGGATTTTCTGACCGTATCGGGTCTTCTATGAAAAACGGCTTGAATTCTTCGAGCCACTTGCACATCTGGATTACGTGGGTTGGGTCGAGGCGCGTGTGCACGTCGAAGCAGATCTCCACTTCCGGCCCCACGGCGTCCCGGACGGCGCGCATCTGTTCGACGGCGATGACCATCGACTTCCGGGGTTCCAGAATGGCGGTACCGCTCGCCTCAAACCCGCCGGAGGTCTCGGGCTGCCCCCATCGGACAAAGCGCCAACCTTTATCGACGTGCCAACGGGCGTTGTCCACGAGGGCTTCAATCGTTGGGCCCTGGGTGTGGGGATAGCAGACCACCTTTGGCCGCACCGGTCCGCCGAGCAGCTTGTAGACGGGCATACCCACAGACTTGCCCTTGATATCCCACAGAGCGATGTCGATGGCGCTGATCGCGCATGAATAGACCTTGTCGGCTGGGAAAAATCCGGCCCTGAACATCAACTGCCACAACCGTTCGGTTTCCCAGGGGTCCGCGCCCACTACGAGCTCACTCAGATGGTCGACTGCGCTGGCGATAGCGACGCCCCAATTCTTGATGCCCGCCTCGCCGAGACCGTATATCCCCGCATCTGTATCCACTCTGACAATAAAGTAGGGTCGGCCGCTTTCGTCCTTGACTGGGAATGTCCTGATCTGAGTTACCTTCATGGAGGGTCTCCGTCCAACTGAGTTCTGGCGCAGCTTCGTAAATTGCCGACCTGCCGGGAGGCAATTACACCACAATTCCCAATGTCAAACTATGATTGACGGCTGGTTTAGGCGTTCGCCCGAGGCTGGACTTACACGTTGCGGGGATTTCCGACGTATGACCTATCCGGTATCCCCGCAGATTCTGGACTTGGCAACGCGTCTAATTCCGCGTTCTTTGTAACTGGAAATCCCAGACCAGAAACTGAACAATCCTTAGAGACAGTCATTCGTTCAGCACACCGGTTTTTGGGCAGCCGAAATCCTTGGGAGGGTAAATGCCGCGCTCGATCTTGGTCATCGTACTCGCGATTACCCTCATACTCTTTGTTCCGGCGCCGCCTGCGGTGAGCGCGCAGGCAGATGATGCCGCATTGACGATAATCGCAGTCGACGAGGGCCTGGCGGGCATCAAGAACGACCTGGACATGGTCGAGACCGCCTTGAACGCTGTGATAAACGGGATCACCCAGGGCAACGTCATATTCGTGACCTACGGCGAAGAGCCCGAGTATATGTCCCCCGTTCTCAACATAGAGGACGCACATGCCGAGGCAGAGAATCTGGTCCTGCGCTTGAGAGAGGAAACGGGGCCCCCTCGATCCGATCAAATCCTTGCCTTGTCGAACATCTTTTCGCTTTTGGCAAGCAAGAAAGCTCCCGAAGGTTCGAAGGTATACCTGGTCACCTCTGGCCGAATACTTGGCGAGACGGAATCAACAGATGCGCAACTCGCCAAGACCGGCGAGTTGTTCGCGGGTGAAAAATGGCCGATAGACGTCCTGACGTTACCCTCAACCGCCCTTCCACTGCGTGAACTGCTGTCCGAGGTGTCCATCAACTCGGGTGGGCGGTACTACGACCTGGGTATCGGAACTGAGGTCACTGCCCTTTTGCGCGATCTCAACGGGCTAGAACTGGAGACAGTGATAGATGCCGAACTGAATATGGGCGCGCCTGCGATCGCTTCAATCGAAATCGCTCCTCACACGAGGTCTCTTCGCGCCGCATTTATCCGGCTGAGTTCGGACACGGAAGTATCGCTTTTCCGCCCGAATGGCGCGCCTGCAAATCAGGACTTCCAAAACATCGGGGTTGACGAGTCGCCAAATACGGTCATCTACACCGTAAGCGATCCGATACCCGGCACATGGCGGATGCAGGCGGTTGGCGCGGGCGCCAAGTTGCTTGCCGGCGTAGAGATAAGAAACCCGCTTGTGTTGGAACTCGTGCCACAGGAGCCGTTGCCAATCGGGGAGCCAGGGCTGATCACAGCCAGGACGACCATCGACGGGCGGGCGCAGCCGCTGGTCTCTGCACGGGTTGAGGCAACCATTCGGCACCCCGACGGCGTGACCCGGATATATCAACTGGCCGACCAGGGCGCAGGGGGAGACACAACCGCCAACGACGGGGTGTTCTCGGTGCGGATACCGGCGCCGGAAGCACAGGGAATAAACGACACAGAGCTCGAACTTTCGTGGGCAGATTACGATGCCCTTGTGCGGGCCACAGGTACTTACCAGACCGAGTTTTTTCCCGAGTTGTCATTGTTGCGTTCCGAACCGGACGCACAGGCAGGCGAAGAGAACCACATCGCCACGATCGCGGTGACTGCCGGCGGATTTCCCCATCTGATAAGCGTCTCCGACCTGAATGGGATCGCCGAGGGGCCAGGCGGCATGGTTACTCTCAAATTCGTAGCTGTCATCTACGTCTCGGGAGAACTTGCGTGGCAATTTGACGTGTTCGCCGACTTAACTCAACCGGGTGCTTACGCGATTGTCATCACCCTAGACTCGGTTCACCTGGACCGGTCGTTCGTATCAACCCTCGACATTCCTCCCATCGGAGTAATTCCCATTCCTGCCACGCCGACGCCTGTGCCGACGGCGACGCCCGTGCCGACTCCAACTCCGACGCCAACGCCAACGCCAACGCCAACACCAACACCAACACCGACGCCCATCCCCCCCACGTTGCCGACTGAAATAGTGCCACCTCCGATGCCCGAAAGTGGAGGGTTTCCGAGTTGGATATGGATCGTCCTCGGGTTGGTTGGAACCGTAGCAATCATCCTTCCGGTCCGGCACTTAACCCGGACACGGCCGTTCGGTTATATCTACGACGATTCGGACCGGCTCGTCGTAGATTTCCCAAGCGTGAACCGAAGCGGCCTACGGCGTTTACTCGCTGTCGACCGGGTTGGGGCCAACGAAATTCCGGAGTTGCCCTTTGAAGGCGGCGAGTTCCGATTTGCCCGAAATAACAGTGTGGCGCTGCACTACACGCCTGCGCCCGGCGACTCATCGCTTCGCGTCGATGGCAGGCCGGCGGGGCAAGTTATAGCCCTGAGCGAAAATACCTGGCTCGGTGTGAGCGGACGGCTGATGCGGTTCGTCCCCGAACGGCTGCAACCGCCTGCAATTCCCGACATAGAAGAAGACTCTGGCCAGGAATCCGCTCCCACGCCTTAAACGTTGGGAGCGACGGTCGCCACTGCCATGCCAGACCGGTACGGCCCCCGGCCTACGGGCCCCTGTGGAGTGGCATCCCCGCGGTCGGCACGTCGTGGACCTCGAATTGGCCGACACCCTGTTCAGTTACGTAGATCTGGCGCCGCCCACCGGGTCCGAACGCCAGGTTCGTGGGTGACGGGCCATGGAGAACTATCCGATCGACGACGTCGCCGTCCTGATTCATGACCGCCACGTCTCCCTGCCTCGATACGGTCGCGTACAGAAGCCCATTCCGCCCGAATGCGATGCCGTCTCCGCCTCGGAACCCGGACTTCTCTGGATCGAGGACGTTGCCAAACTCCGTTCGCTCCGACACCCTGCCGTCGTACGACCAATCGTATTTGTAGATCCAGCCGTCCTGCGTGGCCGACACGTAGATGTCGTCATCCAGCCCGAACGCTATGCCGTTTGCGAATGGTATTCCGGAGTCGAGTTTGCGTATCGACGCAGTTTTGACGTCGATCCGATATAACCGGCCATCCGTGGGTACGGAGAAGCGCTCTTCATCGGGAACATCGTGCCACTCAAGTACAGGAATCCCTGAGTCGGTCATGTACAACGCCCCGTCGGGCCCGAATCTCAAATCGTTGGGAAAGAGGAAAGGTTCGCCGTCGCAGGCGGTGAGAATCGTTTCGACCGAGCCGTCCAAAGTTACTTTCAGAAGAGAGGGCGGATTGAGGGATTCTGCCACCCAGAGAGCCCCGGTCCGATCAAGTGTCATTCCGTTTGGCCGGCCCGTCTTGGCAACCACGTTTCGGGTACTGCCGTCGCTGCCAAGCCTTAGGATCCACCCCCTATCAAGTTGCATCTCGGTGAGGACCCACGTGCCATCCGGCAGGAGTACCGGCGCTTCCGGATTTTTAAGGTCAGTCGCCAGGATCATGATTCACTTACCAAGATTAGTTGCAGACAGGTTGTAAACAGCCGGTGTGATTCTACCCCGTCGCTGTCGTACTCTTCGCCAATCGTTATGGTTGCGCACTCAAGCCAAAGGGGATGGGGGACATGAAATACGACACGATCATCGTCGGCGCCGGGTCGGCCGGTGGCGTTCTGGCCACGAGGCTATCCGAAGACCCTGGTAGATCGGTCCTGCTGATTGAGGCAGGGGCCGATTACCCCGATTTCGACAATATGCCGGACGAAATCAAGTACGGCTACGGAATAGACCGGAACATTTGGCCGAGGGCATTCGGGTACAACAGTCCGCATAACTGGGAATATGAAGCGCGTGCGACCGAAACGGCGCCCCCGATGATGGTTCCTCGCGGGCGGCTTGTCGGAGGGTCCTCGGCGGTAAACGCCCAGATTTTCTTGCGCGGTGTGCCTGAAGACTTTGACATGTGGGCGGCGGAAGGCAATCAGGGGTGGTCGTCAAGAGACGTCATGCCATTCTTCCTGGCCGTGGAATCCGACCGTGACTTCGGCGACGACTTTCACAGCAAGGACGGCCCGATAATCGCGCGTCGTTTTCGCGAGGACGAATGGCTCCCGGACCAGAAGGCTTTTTACGAATCTTGCCGTACCGCTGGGTTTGATCATAGCGCCGACCAGAATCATCCGGACTCGACCGGTGTGGGGCCGGTCCCGCTCAACAACCCCGGCGGCGTCAGGTGGAGCACCGCTATCGGCTACATTTCCCAGGCCCGCCATCGATTGAATCTCACAATCAGGCCGGACTGTCTTGTTCACCGCGTGATGATCGACAAAGGCAGGGCGACCGGGGTCCTGGTGGAAAGCGGAAGCGAACTGTTCGAGCTGCAGGCGGAAGAGGTGATCCTGTCGGCCGGTTCAATCGGTTCTCCGCATATCCTGATGCGGTCTGGCGTGGGCCCGGCGGATACGCTCCAAAACGCCGGCGTCGAAGTGCTGCACGACCTGCCCGGAGTGGGACGCAATTTACGTGATCACCCTCAGGTCGGGGTCACGTGGCGCTCGAAACCCGAATTTGAGCAGGATCCCCTGGCGCCCAGAATTCAAGTCGTATTGCGTTATACGGCCCCAGGGTCCGACTTGCGGAACGACATGCTCATTCACCAACTGTCTTACGCCACCACGGAGGGCATATATCTGGCAGGCAGTTCCGCTCCGCACGGCGTCGGGATGATCATAGCCCTGTACCTGGCAAAAGGCAGGGGACGGATCACCCTCCGGTCACCGGACCCACACGTTCAGCCCGTACTCGACTACAACTATCTGACTGAGGAAGAAGACAGGCGGCGAATGAGAGACGCTGTCAGGCTTTGCGTCCGGATGGGGGATGACCCCGCGTTTGTAGAAATCATCGAGGAACGCACCAACCCGAATGACGACGACTTGAGTTCAGACGAAATGCTGGACGCATGGCTCATCCGGCACGCGAGTACGAGCCATCACATATCGAGCACTTGCAAAATGGGTCCGGCGTCTGACCGTCACGCGGTCGTCGACAGTTCAGGCAGGGTTCACGGGCTGGACAACCTCAGAGTGGCCGATGCCTCGATCATGCCCGATTGCATTCGGGCTAACACGAACCTGACCACGATGATGATTGGTGAGCGGATCGCGTCCTTCATACGCGGCGATGACTCTCGATAAGGCGGAGGCGGCCATGGACCGGCTCGCTAACTTTCGTCGATCTCGATGGTCTGAATTTTTTCGCCCGGCCGGACATCGGTGTTCGGATCTCTTAATCTGATGTTCAGCGCAACGTCGAGGCCCTCCACCACTTTGCCAAACACCGTGTGTCCGCCATTGAGGTGGGGGGTGGGCACAAACGTTATGAAGAATTGACTGCCGTTTGTACCTGGGCCGCTGTTGGCCATCGACAGAACACCCGGGGAATCGTGCGCACGATCGCTGAACTCATCTTTGAATCGGTAGCCCGGGCCGCCTGACCCGGTGGCGGTCGGGTCTCCGCCCTGTGCCATGAAGCCCTGAAGCACGCGGTGGAACGTCGTGCCGTCGTAGTATCCGGATCGGGCAAGCTTCACAAAGTTCTCGACCGTTAGCGGCGCGTCGTCGTCGAACAACTCGACTTTGAACTCGCCGCTTTCGATCTTGAATGTCGCCGTGTAGGTCTTGGATGTGTCGAGATCGCCGATGGGCGGCCCATCGGGCGGCCCCGCAGGTGATTGTGGTGTGTTCATGGGAGTCCTGGCTGTCGCTGTTGGGACGCTGGTGGGTGTTGGGGTCACACGATCCGAAGACCGCCCGCTCGCCAGCTGGATCGCGGCTGTGGCGGTTGGGATGCTGGTGGGTGTTGGGGCCGGTTCGGCGTCGCAGGCCAACGCTGCGATTGTCGTGGCGAACATCGCCGTCAACAGCATAAAGAGCTTCAAGCGCCTCATCGAATCCCCTTTTAGAAACGAGATGTGTGCCAGCCGACCCAAGTCGACCGAGTCGTAAGTATACGCGGGTTGCGCCGCTGACTCTCGCACCAGGGTTTATTAAAATCGGGGCCCGGCAAACCCGCGTCCATTTTATAATGGGTTTCCAATGGCTTTCCCCGATTTTCCACCCAACCAGAGTTCTGATGAGACGGCCCCTGCGCTCCCAATAGGGCTTGACGCGGCGGGGGCCGTGGCAATGTACCGCACGATGGTGCTCAGCCGGTTGCTGGACGAGCGCGTTTGGCTGCTGAACCGGCAAGGCAAAGTCGCTATCGCCGCTTCAGCCCAGGGTCATGAGGCGGCGCAAGTAGCCCTGATAAACGCGCTGGACCCTGCGAGAGATCATTTCCTGATCTACTACAGGCAGTTCACTGCGATGCTGGCGTTAGGCACTACGCCACTCGAACTCCTGTGCGGTTTTCTGGCCAAGTCGGGCGAACCGATGAGCGCCGCCAGGCAGTTTCCCCTCCACGGTTCGCACCCTCGAGTAGACCTGTTTTCGTTTTCAAACGTCATCGGCACGCAGTTGTCTCAAGCTGTAGGGGTCGCGTTGGCGGACAGGCTCCGGGGGGAAAACGACCGCATCACGGTTGTGTTTTTCGGCGACGGCGGAGCGAGCCAGGGCGATTGTCACGAGGCCATGAACTTCGCCGGCGTCCACAAACTGCCGGTGCTATTTTTTTGCGAGAACAACGGTTTCGCCCTGTCTGTGCCATTGAGATTGCAGATGAGCATCGAAAGTATAGCCACGCGGGCGGCAGCTTACGGGTTTCCTGGGGTCTCAGTGGACGGCAGGGATATGTTCGCAGTGCACGAAGCGACGAGTGAGGCCGCTGCGTCTATCCGGTCAGGAAACGGACCGGTGTTGTTGGAGGCGGTGGTAGACAGGCTCTTGCCGCATACGTCGGACGACGATCACACCCGGTACCGGTCGCCCGTAGACATCATGGAGATGCAGCGCCGGGATCCGATTGACCTCACGTTCAAAACTCTCAAAAGGATGGGGATATTGGACGACGACGGGGACAAGAAGATCCGGCAGGACGCGCGCAGGGCGGTGATCGATGCGACGGACAAGGCGGAAGCTTTGCCGTATCCGGGAATCGAAACTATGTACGACCATCTTTACGCAGATCCACGGCAGGGCGACTGATGCCAACGATGAACGTCGTCGAGGCTGTTCGGGATGCCATGCGCCTCGAAATGCTCAGGGACCCTTCGGTGTTTGTCCTGGGGGAGGACATCGGCGCCCGAGGCGGCGTGTTTCTCGCCACTGATGGCCTGATGGAAGAGTTCGGTGAAGATCGAGTGATCGACACTCCCCTCGCAGAGTCGTCGATAATCGGAATCGCATTGGGAGCCGCTGTCAACGGGATGCGTCCTATCGCCGAAATTCAGTTCGGTGACTTCATCTGGCCGGGCATAAACCAACTCGTCGGAGAGGCGGCCAAGGTCCGTTTCGGCACAGCCGGCCAACGCAACGCGCCGATGGTGGTGCGTGTTGCGCACGGCGGCGGTATTCGGGGCGGCCTGTACCACTCGCAGAGCGTCGAGGCGCTGCTTGTCCACACACCCGGGCTGAAGGTGGTGGCCCCGGCGACACCCTACGATGCCAAGGGGCTGCTGATATCCGCCATTCGCGATGATGATCCGGTGGTGTTTTTGGAACACAAACGCACCTACAGACTCGTGAGAGGCGACGCGCCCGCGGGCGCGTACACGGTGCCCATAGGCCGAGCGGAGATCAAACGCCGCGGCGATGACATCACGGTGGTGACGTACGGCATGATGTTGCACTACACGCTGCAGGCTGCCGCGCAAGTATCCGAACAAGAAGGAATCGAAGCCGAGGTGGTGGACCTGCGTACTTTACGCCCATTGGACACCGAGATGATTCTCCGATCGGTCCGCAAGACGAGCAAGGCGCTCATCGTGCAGGAGGACACCCCGGTCGTCAGCGTGGCTTCAGAGGTGGCGGCAGTGATCGCCGAGCATGCGTTTTTCGAACTTGACGGGCCGGTGCGCAGGGTAACCCCTCCGGACCTTCCTCCGATGCCCTATAGCCCACTTCAGGAGGCGGAGTACATGCCTTCACCAAACAACATAGCCCACGCCATCCGGCAACTGGTCGCAATCTGAAATGGACTATCAGATCAAGTTGCCCCACGTCGGCGAGTCGGTCGTCGAGGCAGTGATAGGCGAGTGGCTTGTCGAACCCGGTCAAGCCGTCGAAAAGTTCGACCCATTGGTCGAAATCGTCACCGACAAAGTCGCGATGGAACTGCCCTCCCCTGCCGCCGGGAAAATAACGAAAATCCTGGCAGTCGCCGGGGATACCGTGGCTATGGGCGCGCCCATAGCCGAAATGGACGCCGAAGAAGTGCCGCAGGAAGAACTGTCTGCCGGGCCGTCCGAAGATCTGGACTCCGACCCGATTGAACCGGACCGGATTGGAACGCTGGTGCAAGGCGTCAACGTCGTTTCAATGGGGAGCGTGGTCAAGGACACAAGCGCGCCGCAACCGGAGAGCCCTGAACCTGTTGACCCGCCCGTGGAAAGTCAGCCAACACGAATTGGCCTTTCTCCGTTGGTGGCCCGGCTGGCGGCCGAGCACAGAATCGATCCTGCCTCGGTACGTGGAACCGGTCTTGGAGGACGGATCACGAGGAACGACATCCTCAAGGCGGTTCAAAGCAGAGCCACGGAATTGGCCGCTTCAGACGGAGCCGAACGTGACCCGGCGGATCGGCCGGTCGTTCTGTCGCCAGCGAAAAAGCTGACCGCTTCGCACATGTCGCGGAGTTGGCGCGAGATACCCCACGCCTGGTCGGCCATCGAAGTTGACGTAACGGGCATGGTGAGTTGCCGAAACGCCAATCGCGAGCGGGTAAAGGCCCGTTGCGGTGTCGATCTGACCTACCTGCCGTTTACGATCAGGGCCGCGGCCCGTGCATTGGCGGCCAATCGTTTGCTGAATTCCACGTGGGAAGGATCCAGCGCGTATACGAGAAACCGGATCAACCTTGGGATAGCGGTGGCGGCCAGCGACGGCCTCTACGTTCCCGTACTACATGATGCCGACAAAGAGAACCTGACCGGCATTGCGAAACGGTCGTCGGAACTGATTGCGAAGGCCAGGAATGGCGCCCTGGAACTCAACGACATGCGAAGTGGAACGTTCACGTTAAACAACACCGGCGCCTTGGGCTCGATCCTTGGGGGCGCAATTATCAATCACCCGCAGGTCGCCATCCTTACCACGGAAGCCATAGTCAAGAGACCCGTCGTGGTTAGTTCGGATCACGGTGAGGAAGTCGCGGTCCGTTGGATAATGAACGCGTGTCTGTCGTTCGATCACCGGCTGATCGACGGCGCAGAGGCCGCTCCATTCTTACGGGAATTCAAGGCCCAACTCGAGTCCGTGTCGGCCGATACTCCGGTCGAATGAACCCCACAGGCCCGGCAGTAAGGGCGGCATGGTTGGGGCGCGTTGCGTACAGCGACGCCACAGCGCTCCAGGACCGTCTCATGGAGGCCCGGAAAGGCGGATCGATACCGGACACGATGCTGCTGCTGGAACATCCCCACGTGGTCACACTCGGCCGCAGGGGTGTCACCGCAGATCTGTTGGCCGGTCCGGAATGGCTCGCAGCACACGGAATTGAGGTGCACGAGACCGATCGTGGTGGTGAGGCGACGTACCACGGCCCCGGTCAGTTGATCGTGTACCCGATCATGAGCATCCGCGCCGCACGAATCGGTCCGGTCGCGTACGTCCGATTGCTTGAGCAGTCCGTGATCGACACGTTGCGACACTTCGGAGTCTATGGCCACCGAGTTGTTGGAAAGACCGGGGTTTGGGTCCGGGGCGAACCTGGCGCCAAGCCGGAAAAGGGCAAGAATCCAGCCGGAGCAAAGATCGCCGCAATCGGCGTCCGGGTGTCTTCCGGTATTACAAAGCATGGATTGGCGCTGAACGTCTCGACGGACCTCAATTACTACTCACACATCGTGCCGTGCGGGATGCGGGATCTCCCGGTGGCCTCCATCGAGACTTTGACCGGCTCGAATCCTGGAGTTAAGGCGGTTGGTTTCATGGCCGCTGAGATTTTTGCCGGGTTTTTAGGCGCACAGATCTATTGGACGACACCTGAAGTTTGCCTGAATGTCGGAGCGCTGCCCCAAACGGGGTAACTTCGGTCAACGAAATTGCCGCGTGCCTCCTCCGCGGCGCACGATCGATCGTTAACGGGCCACTACGCGGGACAGGTCGCCGGAGACCGAGCGTGGATAAACGTCCGAATCGTAGGCTAGGCAGCCGTTTCCCAGTGGGCGGTTCAGTTGACCGACTCAATTGAAAGTCCGAATCCAGCATTGCACGTATAACTGAATAACCGCCTCCGACCGCTGGTCTGTACATTTGGGTACGTTTGATAGGCGTGATTCAACACGAACAGCACTTTGAGGAACACATTGCAGGCGCCAGGATTATTCGCGACTCCCACCCCGCTCTTCATAAGGTCTCTGATTTTGGCGCCTGCCGGATTGCTGATCCTGTTGGTCGGCGCGGCCTGCTCATCACCTGCTCCTCTGGCAGGCGATTTTGCTGCGAACGTTGCGGTCGGTCCCGCACCGTTGACGGTCAAGTTTTCGCCTACCGAAGAGTCAGAGGACACCGCGTTCGCTTGGAACTTCGGAGATGGCGCCGTCAGCGGCGATCGAACGCCTTCCCACACGTATTACGACGCCGGTCAATTCACAGTCCGGCTGTCGGTAACTCGCGCCGACCGGTCGTCTACCAGCGAATCCATAATTTCAGTCCAGCCCGGTCCGGCCGGATGGGTCTTAGTCGAACCTGCAACTGTCGATTTGAACAACGGGGACACGAGGTCGTTCACGGGCCTTGCTTACGACGAACTGGGCAACCCTGTTCCGAACGCGGAAATCACCTGGAAAGTGGCGCCGGTCGTAGGCACGATCAATGAAGGCGGCATCCTGTCGGCATCGGGCCCTGAGGGCGAATATCCTGCGGCCATCGAGGCTGAGTTTGAGAGGCTGGGAAGGTCCGGAACGGGTAACGCATCGGTGAATCTCGGAGTCGGGCCTTTGGCGTCGGTGGAAGTTCTCAATGACGAATTCGAGGTTTCGGCAGGAAGATCCATCTCACTCGAGGCCGTCGCCACGGACCTGCACGGGAACATCGTCAGCGACGCCAATTTCGATTGGCAGCCAATTAGAAATCAAGATCAGATGAACGCCGAAGGGCTGTTCACCGCCGGTACAGCCGTCACCAGCGGGACGGGGAAGTTGGTCACGTTGGTCGTTTCGTACGAAGGCGAGGAGGTGACCACCGAACTAACCGGCAAGATAACTCCGGGCATCATCGATCGTATAGACGTGACTCCGGCCGAAGTTGTGGTGGCGCTGGAAGGGACCGTGAAACTGACGGCCACGGCTTTCGACCGGTTTGGAAACGGGGTGACGCCGGACACCGTCAATTGGCTTCTGGCCGACGAAGAGTTGGGAAACATAGATCGCTCGGGAACGTTCAGCGCAGGAACGCTGGCGGGGAAATTGACGGGCGACTCGCTGACTGTCCAAGCGACTAAGGACGGTGTCAGCACATTCGCGGACGTGCCGGTCGTTATCGAACCCGGGCCGGCCGTTGTCCTGCGTCTGGGCCCGGATGGAGACTCGATTCCGGCTGGAGCGTCGGCGCCATTGCAGGTCTACGTGGAGGATCGTTACGGCAATCAGATCGATGACGCTCCAATCGAATGGAGCGTTACCGGAGGCGGGCGAGTGACAGACCGCGCCGCGTTTATAGCGGGCTTTGAGACCGGTGATTTTCCCGACGCCGTGCGCGGCGTCATACCGGCAGACGCCGCGGGTAACGCCGCGGAATTGGCGGCGACAATATCGGTCACCGTCAGACCGCGGAGCAGCGACCTCCTTGCGTTCGAAGTGCAAGATCTTGACGGTGGAGTTATCTACATGTTGGATCTGGAGGATGCCTCGCTCCTGCCGCTCTCTGAGGAACTGCTTGAAAACGGGGCAAAGGAATCAGCCCCGGCCTGGACTCCGGACGGATCGTTGCTCCTGTATGTCTCCGACCTCAGCGGCGGCGATCAGATCTACGCCATAGACCCGTCGTCGGGCGCAGTCGCCAGGCTAACGGACGATCCGGACGGGGCCAGCATGCCTGCGGTGTCGCCGACCGGTATGGAATTTGCTTACGTCGCTCGAATCGGGGACACGTGGCAGGTCTACAGTGCCGATATGCCTCAGTCCCCGTTGTCCGAAATCGAGCCGATTCCGCGGGGAGCGGCTAGGCGCGTCTCAAATGACGATTTACTGCGTTACGTCCTGCCACGGTGGTCGCCTGATGGTCAGTCGCTTGCAATGTCGTCGATCCGCGAGGACGGCTCGGTGGCTGTCGTAACGGTCGAACGAGATGGCGCCAATGAGCGAGTCGTATCTGGCAGCACTGCCGACGAACTGGCGTTTGGCTGGCTCAATGACGGCAGCGGTCTGCTACTGGGATCCCAGGCCGACGAATCTGGGCTTGCATTGATGACGGCCGACGCGTCCGGCGGTCCCCGGCTTCCCGCAATTGAACTGCCATTTACGGTGGTGGAAGCCTACTGGTCGCCGGATCAATCTGAGGTGGTTCTGATCGATTCGGATGGCGGGGCACTATGGATTTCCGATACCGACGGCACGGGACTTCGCGAGGTGATACGCGGAGAAGCATCTCCGGGGAGCGCCGCGTGGCGCCCCGTTCCGATTGAACCGCGATTTTAAGCATCAAACCAGTTGCGCGGCGCAACCCGTCGCGATTTCCGTCAAAGTCGGACTGTTAACCTGGGCGTTCCCGTCACTTTAAGCGCCCACATGTCGCCCTTAGCACCCCCATGTCAGCCTGAGAGTCCCATGTCACCTTGAGCGCCCAACATGTGACACTGTGTGCCCACCATGTCGTCCTGAGCGCCCACCGTGTCACCCTCAGCGCCCACCATGTCACCCTGAGAGCCTGTGAATAAATCCTTTTTGCCAGGTGGTATTGAGAGGCTGATTCCCGGACAATAGTGGTCATCCATATCGACGAGGTGAAGGCATGAGTGAAGAGACGCTGTTTGAACTGCCGGCCATTGAGA
>JAKZUY010000321.1:0-3615 GCA_047516345.1 Dehalococcoidia bacterium
TCAGACGTCGGTCGGGCCAAGGCGACTGGGGTGGCCGACAGGCTGACCGACGCCACGTTGCACGCACGGATCTCAGGCGTAGACGACGCATTCCCTCCCGGTGATGCCGAGCACGCGGAACGCGTACGGAGCGCAGGCGTTGTCATAGACACCACTGGGGATGACGACACGGTAGCTGCCATGAGCCGGTTCCCTTGGGGCGAAAGTAAGACTTTCATATCGGTCTCGTTGGGCCTGCACGCTCGCCGACTGTTCTTCTTTGCCGCGTACGGGACATCGTTCCCGGGCGAAGAGTTCACAGACCGACTTCAGCCATGGCTTCATCTAGAGACTGAGGAGTACGACCTGGACGAAATGCGTCGCGACGGCCCCGGCTGCTGGCACCCGAGGCATCCTGCCCGCATTGATGACGTTTGGATGATGACCGCGGCCGCAGTGAAGCTCATTGAAGGGGCCATCGGCAATCCCCCCACTGTTTCGACTTTTGCCGTTCTGGCGCAACAGGAAGACGAGGACGGAAACTTCATGGGCATCAGCATGTTCAGGAACGATGACCTGCCGAGATGATGCGGCGTTCAGGTCTCCTGACGGACGGTTCCGGCTGGTCATCGGAAATGGCCTGTTGGCAAAAATCCTGGAGATATGCCGCGCTTCTTACCCGTTGGAGACTGGTGGAGTGCTGATTGGCCATTACAACAAGACACTCGATACCGCGACCGTAACCTGCGTTACTGGGCCTCCACTCGATTCGCGGCGGCGGCGGACCGCCTTTTACCGAGGCACCCAAGGGCTGCACGAGTTGTTTCGGGCCCTGTGGCCCAAGGAAGAGTACTACCTGGGCGAATGGCATTATCATCCTGGGAGCTCACCTGAACCCAGTGCCGCAGACTTCAAGCGTATGCAGGAGATTGCCGAGAGCGACGACGTCAACTGCCCAGAACCGATCCTTTTGGTCGTCGGTGCAAACCACGTGGTCACTGCCCATGTCTTCCCCAGCAGACAGGAAGCGTTCCGTCTAGTTCCCGAACATGACCAAGATTCTTCTGGAGATTGCAAATGACTGACCCAACCGGCCGTTCCTTTCTGAGTTACCGCAGGAGCCGCAGCGAAGAATGCGCCCGGCTGATCGCCTCGCAGCGTGAACGGGGTATCCCCACTTGGCGCGACGTTGACGACCTGAACACGGAACCGACCGAGACGGAACTCCGCAGGATCTTGCGAGACGATAGCATCGCCAACGCAGTACTTTGGATCAGTCCTGAAACGGCGGGCTCTCCGATGATACGGAACGTCGAAGCGCCTATAGCGTTTGAGCGGCACGGCAGGGACGACGGATTTTTCGTGGTGCCCGTTGCCGCTGGAGGTCTCGGTTACCAAGAAGCTGCGGTGGCGATACGAAACAGCGTGAGCCTGTCTAACGTGGCCAACTGGAACACGATCAAGCTCGAAGCCGATCCGGCCACCGATGCGGACATCGTAAAGGTCGCCAATCAGGTACTCAAACAGCGATTGCAGGCAATTGACGCTCGTCTGCCGGAAGGCGCACCCCTAAGGATATCGTTCAATACCAGACGGGCCGGTGGGCACCAACCCGGGACAGCATTGATCATCGACTGGAGCCACCGGTTCAGAGGCGACTATGAACGTGAAGCATCAGCCGAGGACTGGCAGCAGAAGTTGCTGCCGGCTCTAGCCGATGTAAAGCAGGCCATCGAGCAAGTGCTTCGTCACAGACGGCTCTTAGTCAGCGGATTCGCGTCGTTGCCAGCAGTTACTGCGCTCGGTTGTGAACTAATGGCCACTTCCGGCATCGACACCGTTTGGGACCAGAGGATGCCGGACGGCAATACCCAAACTTGGAGCCTGAAATACGGTCGCGAGGATGCCGGCTTTTCAGTCAACATCCTTGACGGAGAACTCGGATCTGGCGATTTAGCAGTTCTGGTTTCCGTCAACAACGACGTCAGCCAGGCAGTCGCGTCGTCAGCAGATAAAACGGGGCCGTTCAGGGCTTATGTCCACCTCAACCGTGCTGACAGCAGACAGGGCGTCGTTTTGGAAACGCCAGGCCAAGTTGTGGACCTTGCCCGGCAAACGGTTGAGGCTGTTCGCCGAGCCCGAAGCGATTACGTAATCAGTGGACGGGTCCATCTGTTCATGGCCGTGCCAGCTGGACTGGCCATGCTCATAGGTCAACTGCTGAATGCCCTGGGTCCGGTCCAGACCTACGAGCACATTCCATCAAGTCCGATTGGGATCTATACACCGGCGGTCCTGCTCAACAGCCGGCGGTGAATTTCGCGCACATTTTGGGTGTCGCCGGTGGTTCCGCCAAAGGCGTAAATGGCAAGATATGCCCAGTACCCTGACAACCTACGGTGCAAGACGGATTTCGCTCTCGATGACGTACGTCTTGCTCACTTGCGTGAGAAAGTATTTCCCGCAGGGAGACTTGCGAGGACTATAAATACCGCAAAGCCGACCCGGCGGACTCACCGCGAGTATAGCGGCCGACCATGCCGCCGCCCTGCTTCCAGCGGCCTTGGCGTTCGGTCTCGTGGGTGGGCGCGCCATTCTGAGCCATACGGCGAGCCATGCCCACCCGCCCACTGTGGCCGCTGAAGAACTCCCAGTCGGCCAGGCCGGCGGCTTTGGCGATCACCTTCACCCGCCGGGCGGTCTGCGATTCCGACAGCCCGAACACTTTCTCGTTGCCACACCACCGCCCACCGGCCGGATGGCGTCCAGAGCTTGCACGGCGGCGGGGGTGATGGCCACCACGGCGCCGGCAGCCTCCACGTCGGTCTTGGAGCGGACCACGGTGATGCGCCCGCTGCCGTCGTCCCAGCGCTGCACGTCTCCCCAGGTGAGAGACGAAACCTCCGAGCGGCGGAGTCCGGCGTCGGAGAGGACGCCAACCAGGGCCACGTCAAACTTTCCCCGCTGGGCGGCCTGCTCGGCCGTTTCGAAGCCGCGGCCGCGAAGGCGGGGCTGGACGGCGGTGAGCCGGATGACGGCGAGGACGGCGGCGGTGAGGGCGCCGGCCTGCCGCTGGGGCTTCGAAAGTCGCCTTCCCCATCCTTTTAGAGAGGCGCGCACCCCCGAATCCCTACAGGGGGATTCCTGCTTCGCCCACTCGTGGGCCTTGCCTATGGCTGACGCGGCCAGGCGCAGGGTGGCCATGCTGGCGCCGGCACCCGCGCGGGCCGCCAGGTAGCGGCCACGGTCAGGGGATCGGCCGGCAAGGAACGTAAGCCCATCTCGCCGCACCATTTGTCGAAAAGCTTCCACTGGGCGCCGTAGACCCGGCGGGTGTTATCGGAGAGGACGGCCTCCAGGGCGGAGGCGACGCCCCGGTCGGCGGCGCGCAGGGCCGGCGCAGCGGCGGGTGGGCGGGGGACGATCTGCGGGTCGCTGGCGGCGGTGGTCATGGAGGATCTCCGGAGGTTGATCAGGCGGCGTTTTCGGGGAGCAAAAGCTGCGCGATAACGGATCGATTGCAATCCTCTCAAACGGAGGTGACACCATGGCCAACTGCTTCATCTGCCAGACCGAGCTGGCGCCGCCCATGCGTGCGCCCCACACCGTCTACGTCAGAAAGTTGTTTCTGCTGGG
>JAKZUY010000322.1:0-9282 GCA_047516345.1 Dehalococcoidia bacterium
CCATGTGACTACTCCCCCGGGGTACTAAGAAACGATCTCAAGAGTCCCGTCATTCCCGTGAAAAGAGACCTTTGCATAACTAGCTTCCCAGCCAGTGATTCCTCACTCCATGTCACCCTCTGCGCCCCCATGTCACCCTGAACGCCCCCATGTCACCCTAAGCGCCCGATGTCACCCCGAGCACTCCACATGTCACCTTGAACTCCCGATGTCACCCTGAGCGAAGCCGAAGGGTCTGGGTAAGAGGGGCGGGGCATGCCGTCTGGATGGCTTAGATTTTTCTATGTGGTCAGAGCCTGTGATTAAATCCCCCGGAGCCGTCTGATTGAGACCGTTTTTAAAGCTAAATTGAGACTGAAAATCGCAGGTTTCGCAATAAAATCACGGCCTCTCAGAATGACATGTGTCGAGGCTACGCAAAGGTCTCGGTAAACGGGTAAAGGGGTCCTACCCAGCGGCTTTACCCTTTGACTGATTACTGGTGTACGGTATGCGCGCCGCCTTGCAAAATGTCGCCTACCCTTGGCGGTCACGGGGATGGGGCTGGTAGGTATCTATGGAACAGGACATGAGACGCAAGCGTCTCCTACTGTTCGCCGCCGCCGCCGTGGTGGTCATCACGCTGGCGGTGTTGTACCTGGTGGGAAACGTGTTGGTGCCCCTGGGCATCAGCGCGGTGATTGCTTATGCACTCTTGCCGGTGGCCCATTTGCTGGAACGGGTAATGCCCTGGCGGCACCGCCGGCCGGCGCTCAGCCGCGCCATCGCCATCGGGGTTATCTACCTGACCGGCTTGGGCATCCTCGCATTGATCATTTTCCTGGCCGTTCCTAACGCCATCGAACAAGGCCAGCGACTAATAGAACGATTCCCCGATTTCCTCGTTTCCGCCCGAATGACGGTGGAAGGCTGGGTTGCCGCATATGCCGACCTCGTTCCTGACGAAATGCAGGAAAAGGCGGATGAAATTCTGAACGACACTGGCGGCGTCCTGAGTCAGGCAGCCTGGGGGGTTGTCTCCCAGACCGCAGGAGTTGTTACCGGCTCCGTCACCTTCCTTCTGGGCCTGGCCGCCGCTCCGGTGGTGATTTTCTACCTGATGAAGGACGCAGGGCAGATCAAATCGTCCCTCTACGCTCCCTTCCCGTCGGCGCTGCGCCCATTTTTGCGGGACATCCTGGACATTGCTGACCGGACGCTGGGGGGATACATCCGGGGCCAATTGATCCTCGGTGTGGTTGTCGGGGTTGTCGTTACCGTCGGGCTGTTGCTATTAGGGGTGCCATTTGCGTTCATCCTGGGCATCGTTGCGGGACTGACCGAGATGATACCCGTGATTGGTCCCTGGATTGGCGGGGCTGCCGGCGTGTTGGTGACCCTGGCTACCGCGCCGGAAAAGGTTCTCTGGGTCATCCTGCTGTATCTGGGTGTCCAACTCGTCGAAAACACCCTTCTGGTGCCCAGGATTCAGGGCGCCACCCTGAGGCTGCACCCCGTCGTCATAATCATAGTGATCGTCATCGGCAGCCATTTTTTTGGCCTTTGGGGCATCATCCTGGGGCCGCCCCTGGCAGCGATGGGCAATAACACAGTTGCTTATCTGGTCCAGGAGTGGAACCGCCCAGAGGTAATCGTTGACACAGAGACGGCTGCCGAGGGACACGTGGATGAGCCAGACCACGCGGTGGGGGAACCAGCAGAGGACTAGTGGCGGCTATTCTGGCAGGACAACATGCTGCCGCCGGAGTGACCGTCGCGCATAGCCGCCTGGCCGTTCCACCCGATCCCGTTGATCCCGCTGCCATGCGGCTTGACGACAAATTGCTCCAGTTCGAGCGACCGGTGCAGACCAAGGACCGCCGACAGGCTGCGTTCTCTCATCTTCTACCACGTGGCGGCCCTGGATCGAATCCAGGGTGCGTGCTGTCCATGCGCACTTTTGGGCTCCTTCAAGTGAAATAGTATTACTCGCCGGATGAAACATCGAGGCGGCGCGCTCCGCTTGACTTCAGAGGAGTATCGCCCTTCGATGTTCAATTTGGGTCGGAGGAGGTATTCCCCATGTACAGCGAACGCAGCTCTCCGGAGGAGGTACAGGGGCTGGATGCCGGAATTGAACAGCCCCAAGCGATCTCGCTAGACCGGGCAGAGGAAATCGCGGTGAGGTCCAGGAGCTGATCAATGCGGGGGAAGAACACTCTGCATGGGAGTTGGTCCGGCGCCTGCACCCGGCCGACATGGGGACCATCGTGGCGGGACTGCCTCGCGGCAGCAGGGATGCGATCGTCCGCGTAATGACCCCCGAGACCGTCGCATGGATGTTGCGGCACATGAGTCCAGGGGAGGCCAGGCGTGTGAGTCTGCGCCTCGGCTTCCGAATGCTTTCGTTCGTGCTCGACCAGCGCCATCCTGCCTGAGTCGCTGTTGAGTGCAGCCGTCGAGCATGACACACGTCAGATGCTTCAGGTGGCGAGCGTGGCCGGCGAGTCTATAGACGGCCCATTGACCGCATCGATCCGGACTCGCCTCCCCTGGCTTACGGTAAATCTGGCCACGACGTTCCTCGCTGCCGCTACGGTTGGACTCTTTGAGTCGACCCTGGTTCAAGTAGTTGTACTCGCGGCGTTCCTGCCGGTCGTCGCGGGTCAGGGCGGGATTGGCGGCACACAGACGCTGACCCTCATAGTTCGGGCAATCGCGCTTGGAGAGCTAGTGGGCATCGGCGCGCGCCGGCTCCTGGCTCGGGAGGCTGTCCTCGGCCTGCTTCACGGGGTCTGGCTGGGCGTCCTGGTTGCGGTCATCGCGATTCTCTGGAAGCAGAATCTTGGCCTGGGGCTTGTGTTAGGAGTCGCAATGCTCGGCAACATGATAATTGCCGGTTCAGTCGGCGCCGCGGTGCCGTTGTTCCTGCGAAGGATCGGTGTGGACCCTGCGGTTTCCTCCGCAGTAATCGTCACCACCTTCACGGACGTGTTTGGCTTCCTGCTCTTTCTCGGCATCGCCAGCGCATCCATAAGCCTGATCCTGTAGCCGCGCACGATGTTCTCGTTCCTTAGTCCAAGCCCGACCCTGACCGAACGTGAAAAAAGACGCAGCCTTCGTCTCATGGCGCTGGAGGAGTCGCGTCCGGCGCGATGTTCAGCCTCGGGAGCGGCGGCTTCATTGTGGCCTCGCGCTCGGAGAGAGACACCGGCTTGCGAAAACCGCGGTCGGCGGATCATCACCAACTCGCCGTGATCGCCGTGCGGTCCCTATCTGCCTTCTGCTAACCGGTCGATCAGGTACGTTGGCAGGCCGCGTTCCCTCATCTTCCGTTGAGTGGCGGGAATGTCGTACGCAACCCGCCGGTGGGTAACCGTACCCGGATCGGTGTCATAGACCAAATAGCTGGCAGTCGGCAGCCCGTCACGCGGCTGGCCGACACTGCCCGGGTTGATTATGTGCCGGTCATTTCCAAGGGCTATGGGCATATTCAACGGGAACTCAAAGAACTTCGCGTCGCCGTCGTCAAGCTTGCACAGGAATGGCAGATGGGAGTGGCCGACCAGGCATATTCGCGTGGTGAAGTGGCCGAAGTTGGCTGTCGCCGTGGCGGTCGACACCACATACTCCCAGACCGGGTCCCGGGGGCTGCCGTGGACCGCCGTAAAGGCGTCGGTTTCCAGCCTCACGGGCAGGCCGCTCAGATAGGTGATGTGGTCGTCAGTCAACTGAGTCGCCGTCCACCGTGCCGCGGCCGCCGCGTATGGGTTGAACTGCTCAAGTCCAAGTTTTCCGACAGCCGCCAGATCGTGATTCCCGGAAACCCCGATGTGGTCGTATTTCCGGAGCAGATCGATGCACCCCTCAGGGTCTGGGCCGTATCCGACAAGATCGCCCAACTGACATATCTGATGGAAGCCCCCATTGCTGTCGGCATCGGCGATCACACTTTGGAACGCTTCAAGGTTGGAATGGATGTCAGAGACGATCAGAACGCGCAAGAGCCTGCCTCAATAGGAAGTCTATATCCACGACCGTGAACGATGGCTCTCTCGCCACCGGGGAGTCGGCCGACAATGGTCTGCCCACTAAGATTCGCCGCGCTACAGCCACATCAACTTTCGAGTCGGCTGCGTTTTTGTGGGCCAGGGACAATGCCCGGGTCAGTCCTCACGCAGGGTGGCGTACAGAATGTAGGCCATGGGAACTCCCTGTTTTAGCCCAGCCCGGCGGTGTAATCCCTCGCACTGATAGCCCGCTTTCTCCAACACCCGGGTGGAGGCGCTGTTCGACACCCTGACCCGTGCGTGTATGCGGATCAGGCCGAGCGTCTCGAAGCCATAAGCCGTCACCGCCTTTGCAGCAGCGGTCGTGATCCCGCGTCCCCAAAACGGCTTGCCCATCAAATAGCCGAGCTCGGCGGAGCGCCGTGAATCGCCCCTCTCTGTGTTGAGGCCGATTCCGCCAATGGGCCCTGCGGCGTCGCAGATGGCGAAGTGCTCCAGAGGATCCTTGCTGGACTGGAGGGCCACCCAGGCCTTGGGTCTGTTCGTGTGTATGGGTGGGGGAAGTTGTCATCCAGGTTCATCCAGATGTCGTCGCCGTCGGCGAGGGCGATCCAGCGGTTCTGATCTCCGTCGCACCACGCAGAGTCCCAGTCCTGCAACGCGTACCCGTTGCCGAGTTCGATCTTCATTTCACGATCATACCGGTTCTGAGCCGTCCCCCTGAATGCAGTTGGGCGCCTGGCCTTCGTGACCCCTATCCCGGAACGCCAAGAGGTTCATCATTGAAGATGTACGAGCGCCTCGCGGTGAAGTGAACGACCGGACACGGCGGTACGTTTTTGTGACAGGATCGGGGAGCAGGAAACACTGAACGGCTGAGAGGGTAGCAGGGTTCGACATGAAACTCGGAAGACTTGCTATCCCACTAACAGCTATCGCCGCCGTGGTGATATTGGGCGCGTTCGCGGCAGGATTGATCGCCAACGCGGTCCTCGCGTCTGAACCCACGGCTGAACGCACGCCAACGCCTGTCCTCACCCCCACGCTCGCGGTCGAACCCACAACAACGACGCCCCCGTCTATACCGCCCAAGCTCTCCGAATGGCCGGACAAGTCACAGCCGCCGGCCCCGCCGCCAGAACGCTCCGCAAAAGGGACCGATTCCGGAGGGAACGGCGCCGGTCAGGGAACGGTCTACACCTGGGAGGACGGCGGCAGAACACTGAGGGCCGTGCTGCAGGACGATTTGGTCGTTCAGGACAACGCCGCCAATACGCCGGATGACGTCGTGGTTGCGAGGGGAGTCGGGGACAGCATCGTCCGGAAGCAGCCCAAACACGACCAGGACGCTCCCCCTGTGTTCCGTTCAGAGTCAGGTGGCGGGCTGATGACTCTGCCCGGCGGTGTATTGCTCGCGCTGGATCCCGAATGGGACGAGGACGAGGTCGAGAACTTTTTCTCAGAGAACGACATTTCGAAAGACCGGACGTCGGAGTTGGGTTTCATTGAGAACGGCTTCGTGGTGAAGACCGAACCGGGCTTTCCGTCGCTGGAGTTGGCCAACGAATTGGCTGGCAGGGACGGCGTTCTGATTTCCAGCCCCAACTGGTGGAGAGAGGTAGAAGCGAAGTGAGTGTTCCGACGCCCGAACGGAACTTCGTCCACTGCTCGGCCCGCGTCAGCCCTGGACAGGGATTGACACGCGCGTGACATCAATACGGCGTGCTTCCTCGTTGCCGTCAGCAGGGAAGATGCTCCTCCTGGCGGTCTCCGTAGTCTTCGGAATGATGGTGAGCCCGGGCGGGGCCGGGGCGCAGTCGGCTGACGATCACGGCAACTTCCTTAGCACCGCGACAGATCTTTCGCTGGGGTCCTCGATAGCCGGACGCATCAACTACGGGCTCGACGCGGACGTCTTCAAGCTGGACCTGTCCGGCGCATCGGGAAACACCAACATCTGGATATACACGGCCGGAGATTTCGATAGCTGGGGGCAATTGCATGATGGCAACGGAGACCTGATTACTTTAAATGACGACCTCATCCCCGGTACGGAGCTCAATTTTCATCTTCGGTCGGTTCTCCCAAGAGGTGTCTACTACGTCGCTGTTTACAGCGCCGACGACATAACCACAGGGAGTTACACGCTTCACGCACAGATGGCAACTGACCCAGGCAGTACCCTGGGCACGGCAACACGCTTGGTTTTCGATTCGCCAGCCCCTGGAACGATTGACACGGCAGTCGATGCAGATTACTTCAGGCTGGATTTCACCGAATCCACAAATGTGGTCCTCTACGCCAAGAGCGGGAATTATGGGCCCATAAACGTAACCGCGCTTGACACCACAGGCGTCACCGAAATTTCAGTAAACGTTCATCCACTATTAACTCGTCTTTTGTCTTACACAGTCAGGGATGGTTTCCTGATTAGGGACGACTTCGGTCCAGGTACTTACTACATCAGAGTGACCACTCCCGAAGGATTCACACTTAACCCCGTGCCCTACACATTCCTCGCCTTTGAGGATAGCGTCTACGCCGATTTTATCGAGGAATGCGAAGCCGACACGCGATCATTGAGCGACCCGCAGATCAGCGACTCCCTGTACGGATGCCAGTGGCACCTGAACAATCGCGACGACCAGGACATTAATGTGGAAGATGTTTGGGCGGCAGGCATCAAGGGAGAAGGCGTCAACGTCGCCGTGGTCGACAGCGGGTTCGACTACACCCATGAGGACCTGGTTGATAACGTCGATACCAACCTCAATCACGACTACACCGGCGACGGGGACATTTATCACCCATGGTTCCACCACGGTACGCACCTTGCCGGCATCCTGGCGGCCCGTGATAACGACATCGGCGTGCGCGGCGTGGCCCCAAGAGCGACCATGTACGGCTACAATCTCCTGCTTGACCGTACGGATCTAAACGAGGCGGACGCCATGACCCGCAACGGGGTTGTAACCGCGGTGTCCAACAACAGTTGGGGGCCTCCCGACGGTCCCGGGTTAAGCCCCGCTCCTTCGATATGGGATGCAGCAGTTAGCAACGGAGTCAGGACAGGCTACAACGGCAAAGGGACCTTCTACGCCTGGGCCGGCGGCAATGGGCATCTGGAAGGAGACAACTCCAACCTCGACGAATACGCCAACTACTTCCGCGTGACCGCCGTTTGCGCGGTGAGTGACCACGACACCAGAAGCAGCTATTCGGAGATGGGCGCCAACCTGTGGGTCTGCGCCCCATCGAATGATCTCAGCGATGAGCACAGAGGCATCGTCACCACCGAAAACTCCGACCGTTATTTTGAAGACTTCGGCGGGACATCCGCGGCAACTCCTATTGTTTCAGGCGTGGCCGCGCTGATGCGCAGCGTCAACCCTGATCTGACGTGGCGGGACCTGAAGTTGATTCTCGCCGACTCGGCGCGGAAGAACGACGCCGAAAACCCCGGCTGGGAAGATGGCGGTCGCAAGTACGGGACCGGCGCCGACGCGGACCGCTATCACTTCAACCACGAGTACGGGTTCGGAGTGGTTGACGCCAAGGCCGCCGTCGATCTGGCGAAAGGATGGAGCAACGTCCCGCCGCTGGAAATTTCTACGTCTGAGTCAGGTCCGTTGCAGGAGTTGATTCCCGACGCCCCGGCTATTGGCGCCCCCAAGACAATCGTCAGCACACTCACTTTGGACACAGGCATAGGGTTCACCGAGTTTGTCGAAGTCACGGTCGACTTCCGGCACGATTCGTTCCGGGATCTGGAAATCGAGTTAATGTCTCCGTCCGGCGGGGTCTCAAGGCTCGTCGAGGAATTCGATACCTTTGCCGACGATGACCCATCCATTGACCTGGTCTCGTTGCGCGGCGTGTTCAGCTTCGGGTCGGCAAGACACCTGGGTGAAGACCCCAACGGGGTGTGGCAACTGTGGGTAACCGACCGCCTTCCGTTTGTTGATGGAACCCTCGAATCATGGAGCGTCACCGTCTACGGGCACGAAGGTGCGCTCGCCTGTGACACCGGAGGCGCGGTACCCGACGCGGCCGATAATCCGGGGCTGGTGTCCGACTGCGAGGCGCTACTGACGGCACGAGACAACCTGGCGGGGAGCGCGACGCTGAACTGGTCGTTACGTACTCCCGTCGCAGACTGGGATGGCGTCACCGTCGGCGGAACGCCACAGCGCGTTACGGAGCTGGACCTCCGCGATAGCCAGTTGACCGGCGCGATTCCAGCGGATTTGGGTAACCTCACGAATCTGCAAGTGTTATTCCTCCGCAACAATCAGTTGACCGGCCCGATCCCCGTCGAACTGGGCAACCTCGCGAATCTACGAGTGTTGTACCTTAACCTTAACCGTTTGACCGGCCCGATACCGGCGGAGCTTGGCAGCCTCTCTAATCTGCGAGAGCTGTACCTTTCCCAGAACCAGTTGACCGACCCGATCCCCGCTGAACTGGGCAACCTCACAAACTTGCAAGTGTTGTCACTTTGGGGTAACCGGTTGACCGGCCCGATCCCCGCTGAACTAAGCAGCCTCGCAAACCTGCAAGTGCTGTCACTTTCCGGGAACCGGTTGACTGGCCTGATCCCCACCGAACTGGGCAGCCTCTCCAACCTCGAACGGCTGTCGCTATCGAACAACCCATTGAGTGGGGAGATACCTTCGGAACTAGGTGGCCTATCAAGCTTGATAGACCTATACCTTAACAATAACGAGTTGACCGGCCCGATACCATCGGAGTTGGGCAGCCTCTTAAACCTACAAGTGTTATTCCTGTCCCGGAACCAGTTGAGTGGCCCGATACCTGGTTGGCTAGGCAGCCTCACCAATCTGCGTTGGGTGGCTCTTGAAAGGAACCAGTTGACTGGTCCGTTACCAGCGGAGTTGGGTAGCCTCTCAAACCTACAAGGGTTATTCCTGTTCCAGAACCAGTTAATTGGCCCGATACCGGCGGAGCTTGGCAATCTCTCAAATCTGGAGGATTTGAACCTAACCCAGAACCGATTGAGTGGGGACATACCGGCCGAGTTGGGCGAACTTTCCAAGCTGCGCTCGCTTTATCTCTCCCAGAACCAGTTGAACGGCTGCATCCCCGAGGGATTGCGAGATGTGGCGAACAATGACCTCGATGACCTTGGTCTGCCGTTTTGCGACGTGTTGCTGAGCGGTCTGACCTTAAGCCCGGGGTCGCTCATCGCGCCGTTCGACCCCTATGTCACCGAATACGCCGGGGTTGTGAGCCCGTCGCGGGTCACAGTGACCCCCGTCAACGAATACAACTC
>JAKZUY010000323.1:0-3737 GCA_047516345.1 Dehalococcoidia bacterium
GCTGTACCCGCCGAGCCCGTGCGTAAGCGTCGCGGAGAGGCACGAAGTGCCCCTGCGTATGTGCTCACGCACGGAACGGCCACCATGAATGGCCGAGGGAAGAAGGCTCTCCTTCGGATACAGCGCGGTAACGATAAGGGCCATTGGGAAGGCATGTCAAGGCGAGATGAGTCAGAAATCTGATTGTGCACTGCTCTCCAGGTTATGCCTGCCACGTGAGCGGCAACAGGTTTCGAGGTCAACCCGAGGTTGTATCCCGTTACGGAGTCGCGGGGTTTTGAACCGAAGACATCGAAACCGGATGGGAATGAACGTAGTTGAGTTCCGACGGCCTTTTTTCACCAGACGTCGAGATCCTTGGCCTTTCGAGAAAAGTGGCATGAAGGGTTTGCAGTTATGGCCTCTATAGCCGTTTTGTGCGAGCCGACGCTCGGTCATTTCCCTGTCTTTCGGTGGATACCGAAAATTCGCCGCCTACTGAGCCCGTTTTGTCCGGATGGATCAACTTCGAACGGATTGCTTGGACACTCTCTGGTTTGTCCCGATTACGAGTAGTACCTCGGAGCTAGCGGTGGGCTCTTAGAGTCCATGAAACCGGCGCCAACGGTTCGGTGGTCTCGGGTTATCCGGAGATCTCCTTGAAATTGGTTTGATCGGTTGAGTAGCAGGGTGGACCCAGCGTTTATCTGTTGGTTGGGAAAAGCGATACATCTCCGACCTTCTGCCTTTTTGTAATCGGTTTCTCGCATTGCATCGTGTCGCGTTTTGCGACCATCGTGCTGGGAGCAGCACGCCATGCGGCTCTAAATCGGCAAGAGTCATCATGTCCATTTGGTCAGTTGGCTACTGTTGCGGATTTGCGTAGCGCTTTCAGCTTGTCCCGTACCTGGGTGCTGTGCTTCTTGGTGGGCGGTTGTTCAGCGTAAGAGTACTTACACCCTGTTACTCGAGAGATACCCACCTCCCCGAGCGATGGCCCGCAGGGACAGCCCTTTCAGTCTGGTTGGCCGGATCCGCAGTGTTCCTGCAGGCCATGGGTGAACTGGGTGGGTTCCGCCGCCGTCTCCGGCTTACGGGCGTTGTGCTTGAAGACGGCATGGCGATCGCTGTACAGGGCCAGGGTAACGCCCCAGCGCTGTACAAGCCTCCATCAGCATGAAGTAACCCCGGGTGTCCTCGTCGGTGCGAAACACGGCGTTGGCCACAGTGCCGGTGGCGTCGTCCACGGCCAGCAGCAGGGCGAATTTGGGCCCTCGGTTCTCCAACCAGGCGTGATGGCTGCCGTCCAATTCCACCAGCATCCCCGCCTGGGGCACCCTTGGGCGGCGGAAACGGTGTTGCGGCGAGCGCCGGCTGCTTGGACTGCCGATGCCCGCCTTGGTCAGAATGCAGCGCACTGTGGGCCGGCTGAGGTCGATGCCCTCCCGATCCCGTAGCAGCTCGGTGAAGTGGGTATGGTTGGCTCCGGCGTCGGGGATGGGTGTTGCGGGGTCGGTTCCCGTGGGCAGTGCAGCGGCACCCTCCTTGCGATAGGCCGCCAGCATTCGCCAGGAATGGCGTTCACTCACCCCCAAGACATTGGCAGCTTGGGCTACGGGTAGCTGGTCTTCCAACACGGAGTTGAGCACGTGGAGTCTGGCTTGGGGTCTGTGGTTCAACGTCAAGTCCTTCATCAGACTGACATTTTCGCCTGGACCGTTAGCTATTGACCTAATGGTAGAGCATTCACACCGTACATCTCCTTCACTTGCCCCACCTTGAGCGCTTTGTCCGACGCACCTCCGCCAAGTGTCCGCGGACGAGGCCACTGCCACTGGGTGGGTCAATTCCATTCCGGCGATTTTGCACGTTTTGACAGCGGCAGTGACACCGCCGCCGTTTACAGCCAGACGGTCCGATTCATGAACGGAGGAATTCAAGACATAACCCTGGGTATCCGGAGTGGCCGAGCGGTACGTATCAGCGCATCAGGCTCCGCCGTCTTTCTGACGGTGGAGCCGGTTTTTTGTCGTTCGACCAATCACTAACCATTAAAAACAAAAGCAAACAGGAGTGAACCATGCACGCTGACAAGCCATTTCCGAAAGACTACCTCAACGACCCCAAAAGACAGGCTGAACACCGAGTGTACCGGCAGTTGGCCGAGAGCGACCTGCCCGGCCTGTTTATTTTCGAATGGAAACTCGACAAGAACTCGGCAGAGGTCGACTTTATCGTCTGGATACGGGGTGTGGGCACCTTCGTCATACAGGTCAAGGGCGGCTGTTACCAGTACCGGCGGGATGGTGACCGAGAATGGTACCTCCGCAAGTCCGGCGAGTGGGAGAGAGTACCTTCTCCGCTGAAGCAGACGTGGTCCGGGGCTGACGCTCTCATCAATTCGTTGCCCAAGGTACGCGGTTACCGCAGTTTCGTGTTGCCGGTCTTGCTTTTCACGGACATGGACCCTGACCGCGACATTGAGACCAGGGCAGACCGTGACAAAGTTCACCCGTTGTTCAGAGAGGATGACTTACCCCAGAAGCTGACGGAGTTGGCAAGGGAACGGGAGGTGTTCTACCCGCCCACCGACGACATCATCTCCGCTCAAGCTCGGGACATCACCGACGGCGAGGTCGAATACAAACCTGTCGAACACCGGAATGACGGTGAGGAGGACGCCGGTTTGGCGGGGCTCCCCGAGCTGGGCGCGGACGACGTGATCATCCGGCATGTTGAGCACCTGCACCAGACGGTAAATCTGACCCTGGACCTCCATTTCCACAACCCAATCGGTCCCGAGGACGCCGCCCTGCTCAAAGCGCTGTTGGGCTACGCCCGAGATTGACGCCAGGCGACTGACCGTGTCACCGTCCTTTCGCGACCATAGAAGGCTCCGGCCGCGATGTTGCACTACCAACGTCACGGTGGATTCCGCGTAAGAACCCACCGTGATGAACGCGACGTGTGCGGATAACCGGTTGCATTCTTTTCTCAGCCATAGGTGCTGGCGCTTCCGGGCCTGTGGTTGCGAGCCTTGCGTCGTACAGCCCCCCGCTTGGGCGATGGCGTGACCGGACCGCCAACGGGACCAGGAGGCGTCGGTTAGGTTGTGAACGTCCACCGCTACCGGCACCACCGGAGTGCCTCCAGAGGCGCGTCGCGCTACCTGCAACTCTCAGAGGATGTCAACCGACGCGCCTCTCTCCGCAGAGCACTCCCGGTATTCGACGACAACGGGTTCTCCAGCCATGTCGGCTGACAACGGACCCACGCCGTGTTGCCTCATCTTCGGGTTCCGTCGTATCACCCGGAACTGCACCGGGGCGTGAGTCTGTTGCATCATCTAAATCTAAACCCACAGGAGACAATCCAATGTCAATCGCACCCCAGATCCACCGTTTCGCCCCCGAACTGAGCCCAAGGCAACTTGCAGTGGTGGGCCATGTCGACGGCCCTCTGCGCGTTGTTGCGGGGCCGGGCGCGGGCAAAACTCGCACTCTCACCTGGCGCCCCATCAATCTTCTGGCCCAAGATGTTTGCGGACCGCAGGAATTGCTACTGCTGGCATTCGGCCAACCGGCTGCTGAGGAGATGAATCGTCGGTTTCTGGCTGCCGCGCGGGCAGTGGGCTATCGAGGAGACGCCGACAGCGTTCGGATCTCTACTATCCATTCGCTCTGCCACCGCATTCTCTGCCAGCATCACCGACGGGTGGGGCTCGGCTCCCGATATACGGTGCTGAACCAGGACACTCA
>JAKZUY010000324.1:0-4209 GCA_047516345.1 Dehalococcoidia bacterium
CGATACACTGCCCATCACCGAAGAAGCTGCCCTACAGGTGGACAAACTTCCGAACTTGCATCGCGACCCTTTCGATCGACTAATCGTGGCCCAGGCGATCGTTGAGGGTACGATCGTGGTGACACCCGATCGCCTGATAAGCATGTACCCGGTCAGGATCGCGTGGTGATCTGGGTGTTACGCGCTAGGCCGCAAGTTGAAGTTCAACCGGCGTTGCGCATAACGTGGTGTATCCACTTACCGATATCGCCCGCATATTTCTGTGTCTTTACCCGCCCTCAGTGTTATTGACGTCATACGTGTCCGGCGGGGTCACACCGTGAAATATGGAATACTCTGAAATAACGACGCGCTCATTGTCGATACTTCCCCACACAATGAGCGAGTAGACTCCCTCGCCGTGTTTCTCCATCACTTCTTCAAGATCGGCCGCCACGGAGAAGACTTCACCTCTTGCCGTCCAATCTAGGGCGGTAATCCACGGCACCGTGATGGACCGAGGCTCACGTGACGAACTATCAAGGTAGGCTGCCTGCCAGAATAGATTCGCCTCATTGGCTGAGCGCGGCGCGTCTGCCTCAGCGGGGACGTCATAGGGGTCAGGGCATGGATTGTGCGTCTGTGTGAATTCGTTCCTTGGGTAGAACGAACGCCCGGTAAGCGGCGGTCTCAGCGAGGCCACATGAAGCCCAGAGCCGTAGCAATATGTCCGCGCGACCTGTCCCCTGGTGAGGGTGTGTGGTGGAGGGTCGTAATAGACTTGCACTCCGAGATCGCGGAAGTCGTCATTGAACCGCGCGCTATTCTTTACCGTTCCGGACATACGAAGTACACCCTTATCGATAACGGGGAGTCGGTCGTATTCAACATAGTCGCCTTCGAAATGCTGGTAAGCCATTAAGTTGTAACGGTCCCACGCAAGTCCGATGTTGACCTTTTTGTGCCAGGGATCCAGTATGTTGTCCCGGTGGCCCGGGCTATCCATCCATCCTTCCAGCGCCTGACGAATTTCCTGCTCAGTGCTGCCGTTTGCGCGGTATCCGTCAGTAGCTTTGATGCAGTAGTCGAGGCCACTTACGTTCTCCGCGTTGGGCTGGTAGCCGCCGGCAAGGCTGTACCGCATGTACGGCTTCAGGCCGTCTATACCCCAGTGAGACGAGAAGCAATTTTCCAGCGACGCCTCGGCGTGAAGCTGGGCTGCCGCATTGTCGCCCAGGACAACGGGATTAAGGCCCGCGCTCACACGCTCGTCATTGATGAGTTCGAGCATGTATTGCTTTTCCTCGATGTGACGCAAAGGAGGTGGGGATATAGGCGAAGGCGTGGGTGCGCTTGTGGTGGTGGGTGTCGGTTTGGGCGTGTCTCTGGCGGTGGACAGTACAGACTGTGCTTCATCGGACGGCGGAGTTGCGACGGAAGGGCGGGCTGGAACCTCGGCAGTCGGCAGGATCTTGGGCGTTGCGGTGGCCTGAGCTGCGGGCGTAGGTACTTCGGCCACCAAAGGTGCCACAGTCTGAGCCGGGTCCGGCACTCCGACAAGACCGGTCGACCGGTCGTAGGCCAAATCCCCGTTGCACACCTGCGCTTCCCAACCGTCCGGGTAGCGGACTGACATCCGAGAGTAGTTGTCGGGATAAGGCGCCCTACCCAGAAAGCCGAGGACTGCCCCCGGATCCGTGGGACAGGCGGCGGCCAGCCGATAGTCTTCGGTCATCATCTCGACGGCAACCCCGAGCGGCGTGCCGCTATACCAGTGGTAGCCGATGACGGCGGCCGTGACCAGCATTGCAATGACGATCAGCCTGGCAGCCAGCCATCTGGCCTTACGCCAGAAACCGAAGTTCCTTCTCGCCTGCCACTGGCGGGAACGCCTTCTCGACTGTCGTCGGCCCGGTCCTGTCTGCTGCGAGCCCGTACTCGACTGGGCGGAGCCTCTTCTTGACCGGGCAGGGCCCGTTTTGCGGCTAGTTGTTTTCGATTTCGTATTGCGTTTGTTGTCTTTGTTGCGGCTAGTTGTTTCCGCGCGGGGCTCGCGCTCCACCGTAGGAGGCGTAACAGTGTCAGGCTCACGAGGAAGAATGATGGCATCGTATTCTCGTCGTAGTTGCTGATTCGATAGAATCGCATATACGTGATTCAGACGAGCTGTCTCTCGATTGGCCTGACTTCGTTTGGACACGTCAGGATGAAGTTGCTTAACCCTACGCAAAAAGGCTTTTCGTATAACAGCCGATGACGCCGATGATTCAACGTCAAGTTCATCATAATAAGTTCGACTTCTGCGTCGGGCGCTCTCTACGGTCGGCCCGCCCGTTGATTCGGTCAATCTTAGAAACGTGCTAAGCAGCTCACGGGCGCAGTTGAGCGCGCCTTGGTAGCGGATGGATATGCTCAGGATGCGGCGGTCGTCAATGGAGGATTGACTGAAGACGTCGTAGAATTCCCACCGGTCGCCGTTGGTGAGACCGACGTACGTGGCGCCAGTTATCCTGGCGTTGATCAGCGCCCGGACGCGATCCGCGTCTACGATGTCGGCGCTCAGCTGTTTAGCTTCGATGAAGGCGATGGGTTTGTCGATGCGTGCTCCCTGAGCGCGTCCGAGTAGGGCATAGTCCGCTTTTCCGTTACCTGCGCGGTAGTCAGGAATGACCATCGCAGGATCCGAGGTGTCCCAGCCGAGGGCATCAAGTAACGGGTCGATGAGCAACATGCGGGTTCGGTACTTGAACGAGCCGATGGTCTCATCGTGGCGCTTTATGAGCCCTTGCAGCGTTTCGATGACGCTGACGAGGTCGTCCAAATCCACACGTTCGGTGGGGTTAGGCATGTGCCACTCTCTTCCGCGAGCGATTGTATCGCCCGGTTGAACAGGGCGGCGCATGGGGCCGTGTCATGGGTAGGGACAACGACGCATGCGGAACACAAGGCAGTGTCGGTGACAGAGCGCGGGATCACGGTTTCCAGAACGTCGACTTCACTCTCCGCCGTTTGAACCAGGACCGGCAATTCTGATCCGTCCGTCGCCGTGATTGAAGCGCAACGTCGGATCTATTAGCCGCTACTTAGGCGATTCTGGAACCGTCGGAGACCGGGACACGTAAAACTCCCCCCTGCGAAGGTCGGAGCCGTCCAGGTCAACGAGGTAGAGAGCCCCCCTGAAGAGAACTGGACAAAATCAAGAACCTTCGTACTCGGATTCAGTTCGGCGGCGCAGTTCGTGGGTTGGCCCGACGGCTTGATCGAATGTGCTATCAAACCGGAGATCACGCGTTGACCTTACCCGCTGATCCTGAGTCAGTCGGCAAGCTCGGGACAGGCTTGTCTGAGGACTCCACGCCCCAGGAATCTATCCCGATCCTAATACATGATGAGGTGGGTCGGGACCAATCGCTGTTCTACCGGGTCTACCGCTAGGGCCAAGCCTTCCAGAGTGTATGCCCCCAGCAGCGCGGGAGCGTCATCCTCTCCGAAGACCACAATGGTAACAACGCTCTCGCCGTCCACGGTGGCCCACGCCTGTCCGTAGTCCATATCGACCCGCCGACCGTCGGCCAGCAGGAACCTGCGCTTTCCCCTCGGCTCGACCCCCAACTCACGCAGAAGGGGAGCAGGCAGTGTGGTGTAGGCGGCGCCGGTATCCACCGTCGCTTCTATTTCACGGGACTGCTGGCCGTCCATGCTGGAAATCCGCAGCGGCCAGTTGAAAGTTCCCACGGTTGAGGCCTCTCTTTGCGCTTTATACATCTCATGCTAATCAATGGCCCATCCTTCTGGCGGGGTTTAGGCCTGTTTCCTTGATCCGACGGTGATTGTTCAACAATGAGCCCGGGCGGTCTGCGGTCTCCAGTGTCTTCACTCGCCTTCAGGGCGCCGCCGGTTGAATCCAGACCAGCAGTCATGAGGTGTCGCCCGACCCACGTGCCTGTATATAGCTATTCGCATTCGAAGGGGTTCTGCAGCTCCACGCCGAGCTGGCCGAAGTCACTCACGTTCGGAGTAACCACCATCAGCCGATGCACCCTGGCTGTCGCCGCGATCATGGCGTCTTCGATCATAGTGTCTGACTTCCTGTGCATCAGCCGTGCCCACTCGCGGAAGATGGACCCGTCCATCGGCAATACACCGTAGGAAACGAGGACCTTGTCCAGCCAGGCTTCCAACTCCTCCGCCTTGGCCGCATCCTGCTCGCGGGTGATCTCGATCCCCGCC
>JAKZUY010000325.1:0-3713 GCA_047516345.1 Dehalococcoidia bacterium
CGCCGCCTGATCGCTCATGGCGTGCCCTCCTGTTCCGCCGTCCGATTAGACCGTGCGGCGGCAAAGGGATACCCCCGGGGTATCGGGCCAGCGGACATGGTGTCCGCCATGCAGCAGGCTAAAGCCCAACGAAATTGCTGGCCCTGGGTCCGCGCCCGGGGCCGGTCCCCCCCTGCAATGCCACCTTTCGGCGACCGCCAGGTGATCCTGGCGGTGCGCGGCTGGCGGGGCGGTCAGCAGGACGCTGCGGCGGCGACGGGGCAGCGGACGCGCTGGTGGAACTTGCCCGCACGCATGTGGCCCTCGTAGGTCTTCGTGCTGTCGGCGGAACGCCAGACCAACTGCCCCTCGCCTTCGGCCTTGCCGTCGACACATCTTCCCGACCAGGTGACCGACTCACCCGGCTCGGGATAGGGGTTGTACACCCGGCAAGGCTGGTTGTCGGCGACGATCCAGTTTGGCACAGTCGGCGGCGTCGCATCGGCCCCGTTCGCCGTCACCGTCCAGCCCATGGCGATGATGGCGGAGGCCAGGGGGGTCGTCCGCAGAAGATCGCGTCGGCGCATATAATGTTTCCTTCTGCTATTCCGCCATGCAGGCTACATAATGTCCTTTATGTTGCTGTAGATCCGCCTGTCTCCTCGTCGGCTCCTGTCCAGCTATAGAACCATGCCCCGGCCATTCCCCTCTTGCGGTATTCCGGGGGGATGAGTTTTCCGACGTACTGGTCGGCAATCTCGCCGAAGACCTCACGGCCGACGAACTCCGACTTCCCCTTTGCCGACGGGATATCTTCCGAGCTCTCCTTCCACTTGCAGTCCGTGAACACGCCTCTGACGATCTGATTGATGACCGCAAGGACGTACTCAGCCTTATCCGCTTCCTTGCGATTCACCTGCCAGCTGCGACGGACGGCCTCGTAGAGGCCCTTCGAGTCCGCCGTGTCCTGTCGTATCTTGATGTACATCAGCCTGTGACCCGGCATCGGCTCTAGGACCTCGGCGGCGTAGTGAGCGTCGAGCTGTGCTGCGTTCGCTGGCCCCCGCCTGTTCGAGTCCTGACCGACCGCCACGTTCGTCAGCCCGCCGGCAAACACGTCGATCAGTGTAGCCTCAACCTCTATCGCGACCTCCTCCTTCATGCCGTGGCGGTGAATGACGTGCACCGGCGGCAGCCGGGCCCGCCTGATCTCTCGGATGGTCTCCAGCTTCATCGACCTCTCCTCTTCGTTCTCGCCGAGGGCTAGCTCGTCGTTGATGTGGGCAAACACCCGATCCCCTCGTCCCTTGCCGACGTAAAAGGTCTGGCCGTTCCTCGGGTCGATCAGGCGATAGACATAGAACCCGAGCTCCTCAGCGACGCCCTTCTTGAACGACCTCATGATCTCTCCTTCGTGCACGAAAACCTCCGCCTTGCCGCCGCCGAACAGGCGTTGCCACCGAGTCCGGCGGCCTGGACGCCCTCGGGCCTTGCCGTGACAACCCTCAGGCGTCCGTCCTGACCGCGGTCTTCCTGACCCGTTGCCGCCGGGTCTGGTGGGCTGGCTCCTCATTCTTCCAACAAGTTTTTTACGTACTCCTCATCGGCACGCGCGGCATCTTCCAAAATAGACCTCATCGAAGCCATGAGAGATTCTAAGTTATCGCGTGCCTTTCGATCGACTGGTCTCGTCACACTCAAATCTGCGATTTTCAGATTTAGTCGAATCCTTCCGTTGGAGAAACGAGCGCTCCAGTTTTCCCTATCCCTTTTTTTGCTCTTGGCCCTCTTATCGATACTTTCAACGATCTCGTCTAGCTTTGGGTCGACGGAGGATCCGCCGGTGTCAATGGCTGGTTGTTGAAGAACTGTCGGCGGCGCAGCAGACGAAGCAGCTGTCCTAGATTCTGTGGCGACTGGGGGTGCCGTTTGGAGATCAGGCTCCTCCTTGTCCAAGGACTTCGTTTGGGAGCCGGATGGTAGGCGCTGAGGGGCCGCGTGCTCATCCGCATCCCTATTTGGGTCTGGGGAGAGGTGAACTGGACTCGTTCTGTCGTCGCCGATGAACCAATCATTTATGACTTGCAGATTCACTAATACGGTCGTCAAAGCCGCGGTCAAGCCAACCCCGAGGACGCCCTTCTTCCACCAAGCTCGGATAACCGTATCAGGGCCTGAGCCGGACGATGGGGGCGGTGAGTCTGCGTGGGGTTCTGGCAAAGGCGCCGGCCAAGGTGGTTTTGATTCTATGGCGGACGTGCCGATCGCCTGAGCCAGAGCTTCGATGACCTGGTCGAGACCTCGTTCTGAGCAAGCAGCGACACGGCCGGCGAGGACCGGCGAGAAGTCTTCTACTTGCGCGCGGGTGATCTTGTGCCAAACGGGAAGAATGACCTTGAGGCCGTCGACCTCACGCGCGAGGAGACCGTCCAGCTCGTTCTGCGGCCATTGCTTGCTGAAAAAATGTTGGCTGAGGACGACGATGCCAAATCTCGATTGTCCCAGGCCATGGTCGATGGACTCGCGCAGACTGTCGCCGACCTTCAACGTGAGTTCGTCGTACCACACTCGCAGATCGAGGGCTCTAAGGCCCTCGGCCAGAGGCCTCACGAAATCGTTCTTGTCTTCGCTGGCGTGGCTGATGAAGACATCCCACTCGCCATCCTCGCTCATTACCTAGTTCTCTCTCTGTTGGTGTTTCAGGCCCCGCCGGAAGGGCCTGTGAGCCACGCCGTTAGCGACTCTAACCACTCCGCATCCAGAACAGGCACCTCAGATTCCGGCGTGGACGAGACAGCCAGCTGCAATCGTGACCGACGACCCTGAGGGTTAACGTTTATCCACTCCTCGAATAGGGGCCAAGCCGCCTCGTCGATGATGTGCGGGCCACACCGCGGGTTCTCGCAAAAAACAGACAGACGCGTTCCGTCCTCGATCAACTCCTGAACCACCGGACCGCCGCACAGACGGCATTTAGTACGGGTGGAAGATCCAAAAATTTCAACGGGAAATTTTTCATGAGTTAGAACTACGTGGTTGTCGATCGATATACGTCCTTCCCGGATTTCTCCTTCAGCAACTTGCGAAAACACATGCAGGAGATTTGACACGGACTTTGCTTGCATTTCCCATGTGGGGTCATTGGTTTGGTCTATATCTTTGTCGATATCTTCTATGACTTCGGTTGGGATGATCACAGAGAAGTCTTCTCCCTCATACCGCACTGGCCAACGTAGCCCTCCTGTTACAGGCCTTAATGTCTTCGTGTATTCGAGCTTACGCTCCCTGAAACGTACTCCGGCCCCTTGGTTGTCTCCCTGAATGAAGGCAATACCGGCAGCCTCAAGGGCGCAAGTAATTGAAATCAGATTGTTTCTGGTTGGTATTCGAATATTACGTTCGAAATCAGCGACTGTAGCCCGAGATACATGAGCATTTTTGGCAAGGGTCTCCTGCGTCCAATCAAGCAGGCCGCGCCCTGCTCTGCATTGCGCTGCCGATATTCTGCATTGCGCTGCCGATATAGACATATTATCTGATATCCTACAAAATCACTGATATCCGACTATATGTGTGCTCCGGTGTCGTCGTCAAGCCTGTGGCTCCCATAAATCCTATCTGCCGCAGAAATCCTAGTATTCCCGGCTTGTGCCGGATAGCGTCTCCGACATGTGCACGACCATTCGAATTGTCCTTGCCATGGTCCGTGAGGCTTTCCTCAGCCGCGCGGCGTT
>JAKZUY010000326.1:0-4565 GCA_047516345.1 Dehalococcoidia bacterium
CGATTCCAAGAATAATCCGGCAGAGGCCGTGGCGGCGGTGGGGAACGGCATCAGGCTCGTCGGAAACATCAACAACCCTGAAACTCTTTACGCGAGGGGGCCTGCCGAAGTGCGGCAGGAGGTGATTCGCGCCCTCGACGCAGGCGTCCAGATGATCGCCCCCGAATGCGCCATTCCTCTCAAGACCAGGCTGGAAAACCTCCTCGAAATACCGGCCGCTGTGGAGGATTGGGCAGCGGAGAGGATGCAGGGATAAGCGCGAGTAGTCGATTCCGTACCTGGATCGGATCCGAATGATTTGGCACTGGCCGCGTTGGCCCTGGTAGACCAAAATTGATACTCGTCAGTTATTCCGATCACCCGACACTCATTGCTCAGTAACAGAGATATGCGGGCACTAACGCTGTCCAAAATTCAGGGGCCGTTGCGAGATTCCGGCGGCCGGGGACCCTTGGTCGAGACCGAAGAGAACCATGCCGATAACTAACGAAGGTCTAAAGAAAGAATTCGAATACGTCACCCGGCCGGGGGAACGGAAACACATATTTGAAACGTTCGATCAGGCCGACGAGCTCATGCAGGAGATGGCATTAGCCCTGATCACGGGCAAGCACCTTGAGATAGACCGGCTCACCAAAGAGGCCCTGGATCGCGGATATTCGGCGAATCACGTGCTGGACTACGGACTGCTCGCCGGCATGGCGATCGTCGGGGTCAAGTTTCGGGACAACCTGATTTTCGTACCGGAAGTGCTCGTTGCGGCCAGGGCGATGAAGGCCGGAATGGCCCACGTCGAGCCGATACTTTCGGCAGCCGGGGTCGAGCCCAAAGGCAAGATAATCATGGGCACGGTGAAGGGCGACCTGCACGACATCGGAAAGAACCTGTGCATCATGATGCTCCGCGGCGCCGGCTACACGGTCCACGACCTTGGTGTCGACACGTCCTCGGACGAGTTCGTGGACGCAATCGAAGAATATGAGGCTGAGTTGGTCGGGATGTCCGCCCTGCTAACCACAACCATGCCGAATATGGGCCGTACAATTAGCGCCATCGAAGAGGCGGGACTGCGGGACGAGGTTCGCATCATGGTCGGCGGCGCGCCGGTTACCCAAGAGTTCGCCGATGAAATGGGCGCTGACGGATACGGTGATAACGCGGTCGAGTGTGTAGATAAGGCGAACGAGCTCATCGTCTTGCTCGCAGAACTCCGAAGTAGTTAACGATCCAATCGAAATGGCAACGGGCGACACAATACCGGCTGTCGATGTCGACAGGTTCAAGGCGAGCATAGAACGCTTGGCCGCGATCTACCGCGACATTGCGCTGAAGGCCGAAGAGGTTACTCTCACGCGATGCCCGTACAAGGACGCGAGTTCGCGCTGCACCGCTATGTTTGGGTGCCGGCATCAGTACTTCACCAAAGATCCCGCCGCTCGCCCGGTCTGCACCGGCAGCGACAAGCTGGACTACCGCGACGCCTGGGAAATGTGAACGCCGTGCGGAGCGGATTCTGGCCGGAGAGGCCGCTTTCGAACCCGCCTGCCCCTCGAACGTGGCTTGCACGCGTTCCAGCCTGCCTGATTGAGTACAAGTTCTCCAGCGAAGACGCGGGTCCGCACGCCGATCACCCTCTGTTTCCCGGGTAACACCCAACGCCGTAGGGTGGGTTTCAAACCCACCCTCCCCGCGACAGGGGTCTGGAATTAGCTCTGCGTGATTATCATTGAGAACGACCCACCGGCGTCGATCTGAAATTGCGGCCTAGTCAATACGAACTGGCATTCCTTCGATGAGTCCACTGATACACGGCAATACAAGGCTGGAACTCAAAACCGGTCAGACTCTGTTCGACCACGCAGACTCACTGCATGTCCGCGTACCCACGTCGTGCGGACGGACCGGGGAGTGCCACGAGTGCATAGTCGAGATAAAGCAGGGTTGGGACGCGCTCAACACAACGACTGAGTCCGAGTCGTTCTTACGCGGCAACTACCGCCTCGCCTGTCAGGCTCGGGTCGTGGACGCTTCGGCCGATGTTGAATTCGCTGTGCTGCGGCGCCAGCCGCGGATCCTCACGCGCGGTATCAAGAGGGACGTCAAGCCTGACCCTTTCACGTTGAGGGAGGACGACAAGGTCGTATTCAAGGGTCCGGGCGGCCCTCGGGCAATCGACAGGTACAGGGGATCGATATTCGGGCTGGCGGTCGACCTTGGCACAACGACGGTCGTGATGAATCTGGTCGACATGGAGACCGCCTTGGTCGCGAGGACAGCGTCTTTCGAAAACCCGCAGCGCTTCGGCGGAAGCGACATCATGAACCGCATCTCGTACGACGGCAGCAAGTTCCCAGGCGAACTGCAGGCCGTGATGCTGTCGTCCATTAACTTTGAAATCGGAGAAATGTGCAGGGCCGAACGTATTCGGCGCAGGCAAATTTACGAGTTGGTCGTGGCTGGCAACTCCACGATGAGAGACCTGTTCTTCGGCCTGGACGTTCAGCCAATCGGCCTAAAACCCTACCGGTCTTCAACCGAGACCGACTTAATGGAAAACCGCCGTGACACCACGGCCATCTATACGTCCGCGTCGGTTCTGGGCGTGAGAATCCACCCGGACGCGGTCATCTACGGCGGCCCATTGGTTGGGTCGCACGTCGGAGCGGATGTGGCCGCTGACATGCTGGCCGTCGGTATGGACGAACAGACTGAACCGGTCATGCTGGTAGACGTCGGCACGAACACCGAGGTGGTGGTGGGAACGAAAGATCGAATGCTGGCGGCCTCTTGCCCGGCCGGCCCTGCCTTTGAAGGCGGCGAGGTCAAGTACGGAATGCCGGGCTATGAAGGTGCAGTGGAAGCTGTGAGCATCAGCAATGGGCGGGCGTCGTGCAGGACCATCGGGGACGCCGAACCACAGGGGATATGCGGTTCCGGACTCATCGACCTTCTGGCCGAGCTTCGCCGCAACGACATCATGACCGAGCTGGGTCAACTCGGTGAAGGAAAGTCCGAATTTGCGTTCGTTCCTGAGAAGGACTTGACCCTGTCTCGATCCGATATTTCTGCGCTGGCGCAAGCGAAAGCTGCGAACTACTGCGGGCAATCGATAGTCCTTCGACGCTACGGACTGCCCATGAACGAGTTCAGCAAGCTCTATTTGGCCGGCGGGTTTGCCAACTACGTCAACGCCGAGAATGCGATAGCGATCGGATTCATTGCAGGTGTTCCGGAGGATCGCATCGAAAAGGTCGGCAACGCGTCGCTCGAAGGCGCGACCATAATGTTGATGTCAGGCCCTATGCGTCGCAAGATCGAGGAACTCGTCAAAACGGTCGAACACGTTGAACTGGAGACCGAGCCGGACTTTTTCGACTTTTTCGTCGAGGGCTGCCACTTCAAACCGTTGACATCGCCAGTGTAGCCAAAATCCCACCAGGGCCGGTTTGATGTCCCGCGGCTCATTGGTGTGGAACATTCATCGTCGACTTTGCGTAACCGTTCAGATTTCGTACCAAAGTCGCGATGAGCCAGCTACGTCCTATCGTCACACTCGCGAAAGCGGGTATCCACGGTGGTGTGGGGCGTTCATCCCATCAGGACTGAACATCTACGACTTCGCCGTCGCGGTGGCTCGTTGAGGCCGCTCGCGGATATCCTTACCTGCCATGGACAAGAAAGTACTGATAACCGATTACGTCTGGCCCGATCTCGATGCGGAACGGGAGGTGCTCGAAGCGGCGGGCATCGAACTGGTGGTGGCCCCGGATGGCTCGGAGGCGACCCTGGCGGCGTTGGCGAGCGACGTCGACGCCATCATGTTCTGTTTCGCGGGAGTGACCGGCAAGGTCCTGCGATCAGGACCAAATTGTGTTGTCGCGTCACGATACGGCATCGGTGTGGACAACATCGACATAGCGACGGCCACGGAACTGGGCATCGTCGTCACGAACGTTCCTGACTACTGCATCGACGAGGTGGCCGATCACGCCATTGGGATGATTCTTGCGCTGAACAGGCGCCTGGGCCAGCACGACCAACTCGTGAAAAACGGGGGTTGGGCAGACCTCGCGCTCAATCAGTCGATGCGGCGGATGAGGGACGCCACGCTGGGCATCATCGGGTTCGGCAGGATCGGGCGCGCCGTCGCGGTCCGCGGCTCAGTGTTCTGCGGCAGAGTCATCGCCTACGACCCACTCCTTGAAGCAGGTACGAGCGCCGACGGTGTTGAGTGCGTGTCGTTCGACGATCTGATCGGTCAATGCGACTTCATCACGGTCCACGTCCCGCTCATGTCGTCAACCGAAGGGCTCATCGGCGCCGGCGAATTGGACAGGATGAAGGACGATGCCATCGTCGTTAACTGCGCACGGGGCGGATTGATCGACGAAATGGCTCTGGCAGCGGCACTGGCAGACGGTCGCATAGGCGGCGCCGGCCTCGACGTGCTTGAGCCCTCCCCGCCTGCCGACGATCACCCGTTACTCGCATTCGACAACGTCATCATCACTCCGCACACGGCGTTTTTTTCCCAGGCGTCTACGTTGGAACTGGAGCGTCGCACC
>JAKZUY010000327.1:0-5064 GCA_047516345.1 Dehalococcoidia bacterium
GAAGCGCCGAGTATATCATCAGCAGGCCTGTTCCTGACTTTGACCCTCAGCATAGGCGTCTGTTGAAAGGCCGGGCTATGCTACGATTTGAGATTGGAACGAGCGCGGGCGATGGCCCGCTTTTCGCGTTGTCGCAACCCACCACTCCATTGGAGTTCGATTGATGGATCAGATAGTCCTCTCGGCGCAGGCCCGAACCGCCACCGGCAAGAAGACCCGGGCGTTGCGCAGGCAAGGCGTCATGCCTATCCACGTTTACGGTCTGAAAGACCCGCCCCTGTCGTTACAAGCCGAGTCGAGCCGGGTGATGGCCGTACTGCGTTCGGCCGGATACACGACCCCCGTCAGCGTCAACGTCGATGGCAAGAACGAGACCGTCACGCTGGTCCGTGTAATAGACAAGCATCCGGTGACCGGCTCGGTGCGCCACGTCGACTTCATGAGAGTCGACCCAACCGTTCGCATCGAGGTCAGGGTGCCTGTCGTCCTGTTTAACCAGGAAGAGGCCGAGGGCGCACGCGGCGGCGCCGGATTCGTCACCCAGGGCGTCTACGAGGTCATGGTGCTGGCCCGTCCGTTCGACGTTCCGAACGAGATTCGGGCCGACTGCTCAGTCCTTGATTCGTTCGAAGCCTCGATCACCGTTGCCGATCTCGTCTATCCGGCGGGAGTGGAGCCGGCCGGGGACGTACATCAGAACATCGCCTGGGTCCAGCCGCCCAGAGTCGTAGAAGGCGACGACGTCGAAGACGAAGCCGCTGAGGATGTGCTGGGCGCAGAGGATACCGATGCGCCCGCGGGCGAAGAAGAGGACTCATAAAAGTCCCAACCTCCCCCCGTACACAGATTGTCACCGCGGGTGCCCCCGTGTCACGGTGCCCCCCCCGTCACCGTGAGCACGCCCCATGTCACCCCGAGCGAAGCCGAGGGGCCTAAGGTCACAAGGACGGGCCTCGCTGCCCTGCAAACGAGTGCCCTCCGCCATTGAAGACGACCCCACCGGCCTGGGCGTAGCGGCGGGTTTCAAACCCGCCTGTGGGGATTGAATTGCTGGCGCAATCAAAACGAATTGGTATTCACGTCCCGAACATCCCCGGTCACCGTCAGCCCCCCCCCATGTCAACCTGGCGCCCCCTAGAGCGGCGCCACGTAGTCCACAAACACCGGACTCGTCCACGCCATCTCCATGTCCGACTGCGTTACCCGAACCCAGTACGGGTTGATGCCCGGCTGCGGGGACTCGTCCGTGAACTCGAACTCCGCGCGGTCCGGCCCCGGTTCGGGCGCCATCTCCAGCGTGAACTTGCGGTCCAGCATGCCCAGGTCGATCTGCCGCTTGCCTTCCGCCAGCGCGCCAAGCGTGGTGCGAATACGCACGCGGTCGGCCGGGGCGAACGACATTCGTTGCGGCGCGGTTTCGCCGTGGCCGCCGTAGCGCGCTCCCGATATGGTGTCGCTCGATATCGTTGCGGCTATCGCCGTCCCCGGATCGCCGTCGACGTCCAGCACGAGCCCGCTCCGGTAACCGCACGTCCACGAGTGCCACCGCACGGCGGCATCATCCGACTCGGTCACCTCTGACCTGGGGCTGTCGAAGCGAATCTTCCTCACGGCCGAAATCATGCCGCGGTACAGGCTCAGCGAACCGTCCCATACAACGCCGGAGTAGCTCGTACGTCTGCTCGCTCCCTCCCACGTCACCCGCACCCGATTGGCCGAGGGCCCGCGCGCCACCTCTTCAGTGTGGATCAGGTCGAGCCCGCGGAACAACTCCACCCGTTCGATCGGTCCGGTCCCGATCACCTTGACCGATACCGTGGGAGGCTTGTTCGTCGAATACTCGGCGCCCATGAGGTTGCCGTCAGCCGACACCGCCGCGACGATACGAACGCCCGATGTTGCGTACACCCGCCGCGCCTTCATCGCCGCCAGGACAGATTCGAGGCTCAGGTCCGTGGCGTATAAGCCCGTCAGCCCGGCCTTCTGATAGCGGCGCAGCTGATGCCCGGGATGATCGTCCCCGGGCCGTCCTGTATAGCAGTCGCTGCCGCCTACAAAGCCCATCCGGTACTTCCGCTCTATCGACTCCTTGAGGAACCACTCGAACTGCCCGTGCGTCGACGTGATTTCGAGAGCCGGTTCGATCGACGGCTCGTGGAACCTAAGATCGGCCGCGGTTCCCCCCACGTGCGGCGTAACCACCACGTCGGTGTGGCGAAACTCGGCGTGCATGTCCGTGACGTGCGGCAGGTCGGTATCGACGTCGGAAAGGTCCACCTCGCCTTGGTGGCCGCAGCGCCTGATGGCCTGATCGAAGCGGCGGAAGTAGATGTTGTGATGCCCGCCGAACTCGGCGGTCGCCGACCACTCGTACCCTGGCAACGGCACAAACCGCCCTGGTTCATAGTTCCGGCGTTCCTCCTGTTGCTGGACCTCGTAGGCCCCGGAAGTCATCACGTGGTCGTTGCGTTGAAACCCGGCGAAGTGGATGCCTGCGACATCCCGTGCATAAGCAAAAAAGTCGCCGATCTTGTACGGGTCGACCACCTGCCCGCCGTGCGGGTCGCCCCAATAGAGGCGGAACGGCGGGTTGTCTTCCGAGGCCACGACGGGATTGCTCTTCGCCGCAAGGCCCGCGTCGTTATCCCTCGCCGAGATGCGATGCACGCCCGGCTCCGTGATGCTGCATCCGTCGATCCACACCATGCCCCCGTCGTCCTTGTCAAACCGGATCTCCGACGCGCCGAGCCGTATCCCCGCTGCGCTGACCCCAACCGTGCCTCGATACGCCGCCGCAGGGTTCCCCCACCGGTCTTCCGCCTTCACGCCTACCCGAAACTCCTCCCCCGCCACCGCGTTCGACGGCGCCACCACGATCAGCTTGTCGGCGTGCCCGCCGTCGACCGACAGTTCGGGCACGTCCGGCAGATAAACGAATTGGCCCGATCCGGAGGAATCGATTTCGAACCAGAAGTAGCGCCGAGATTCAAGGAAGGTCTGGGCGCGTGATCCCGGTCCCCCGCCGGAACGGTCGCCGTAGGTGATGGACAACGATTCGTCCTGCTCAAGCGGCCGGCCGGTGTTGATCACCGCCACGGTGATGTGGTCCGGTACGTGAAGCGCAACCTCGGCATCGGGGGGACAACCTGCCGTCATGTACTCCGGCCCTGAGGGATCGTCCACCTGCGGCCATCCCCAATCCGTGTCCGAATCGGTCACCAGCCTCACCGTTCCGCCGGTCGCCAGGCCCGCCGGCCCGACAACGTAGACGAGTCTCCACGTCCCGAACTCGCCAGCCACAACCGGCTTTGACTGAACGATGTGTGCGCTTCCCCGTGAAGGGTCCTCATCCCTGGTCAGTTTCAGGGTGTCCATTGTCTCGGCCATCTAATTACTCCCGTCGCAGCCAAATCAAGCCGCGTCCGCCCCGAGCATAGCCAAAAAAACCACCAGATGCGCGCACCGCCGCTACCCCCGATTCCCCCGTCACCCCCGACCACCATCGCGAACCCGCAACCCATCCGTCATACTTGACCACACACCCGTCATCCCCGACCCCGATCGGGGACCCATGCGGGGCGCGGGTGGCGGCGCGCGTACGACGTATGACGTGGCGCCCTACCCCGTCCCGGTGGGCGCTTACGAAAGGCGCCCGAACGCGGTGTCGTGAGGCGCGCCTTCGAGTTCAGTCCTATTGTAGGCACGCGCAGATGCGGATACTGCTTAGCCACGACTGGAAAGCGGGGTCATCGGGCGCGTGAAGAGCCGTGTTGCTTGCGAAGAAGAACTCTTCGAGCATCGACAGTCTCGTCAGGCTTTGCGGAAGCGTTCCGCTCAGTTGATTCCCGCGTAGATCCAGCCTTTTTAGGTTAGCGAGATTGCCGATTTCGGCGGGTATCGTCCCGGTCAGTTGAATGTTGTTGAGATCCAGCGTCTGTAGGCTGGCGAGATTTCCGAGTTCGGGGGGAATTGTCCCGCTGAGCGGGTTTTCTCCAAGACCCAACGTCCGAAGGTTAGCGAGGTTTCCGAGTTCAGAGGGAATAGTTCCACTTAGTTTATTTCCGAAGAGATACAGCGATTGTAGGTTCCCGAGACTTCCTAGTTCAGGGGGAATAGTCTCATTCAACAGATTTTCGAATAGGACTAACGACATCAGGTTGGTCAAATTGCCGAGTTCGCTAGGTATCGTCCCTCTCAGTTCATTTACGTGTAGACTCAGCATCTTTAGGTTTATAAGATTTCCGAGTTCAGTTGGTATCGACCCTGTAAAATGATTGTTGTTTAGGCTCAGCACCTGAAGACTCGCCAAATTGCCGATTTCAGCAGGTATCGAGCCTCTCAGTTGATTGTTGTTTAGACTCAGCATTTGAAGACTGGCCAGATTTCCAAGTTCGAAGGGTATCGAGCCTCTCAGTTGATTATTATTGAGGTTCAACTCCTGAAGACTAGCCAGATTCCCGAGTCCAGTCGGTATTGTCCCTGACAGTTGATTGTTGTTGAGACTCAGCACCTGAAGACTAGCCAGATTTCCGAGTTCAGACGGTATCGACCCTGTCAGTTGATTGTTGTTGAGACCGAGCTCCTGAAGACTAGTCAGGTTACCGAGTTCAGACGGTATCGTCCCCGTCAGGTTGTTGGCGCCTAGCTTCAAGCCTGTGACGTGTCCGTTGGCGTCGGTCGTGACGCCGTACCAGTCGCTCAGCGGCTTGTTGGTCCTCCAGTTGGTGTGGTTCGACCACATCGCCCCGCCGGCGGCACTGTAGAGCGCCGTTAGCACAGTCCTGTCCGAGGTTTCCGCTGGCGTGACGGGTGGCGGCATGAGTGTTGGAGCGCAGTTGTCACCCGTCCTGTTCGGGATGCCACTCAACCAAGACTGGAAATCGGGGTCGTCGGGCGCACACAGTGCAGAATTGTTCTCGAAGAGGAATTCTTCCAGCATCGACAGTTGCGTCAGGCTCTGCGGAAGGGCTCCGCTTAGTTGGTTGTCGGTGAGGTCCAACCTGTATAAATTCGCGAGATTGCCGAAATCGTCGGGTATTGTCTCGGTTAATTCATTGTCGGAGA
>JAKZUY010000328.1:0-3718 GCA_047516345.1 Dehalococcoidia bacterium
TCTACCGAGAGCATGGCGCGCACCGTTCTCCTGATGGTCACCTTGCCGCCGGAAGCAAACATGCTCGAGGCCATCGTACTGCCGGTAACGCAGAAGTACCTCGGCAGGGGGTAAGAGCGACATCATCGACCACGGGTGTACGCCGGCGACGCGGCGCGATGGCCGGGCGGATGGACGATGGCCGGGAGGACGCGCGATATACTTCCGCCGACGCCTCGCCGGAAACCACAGACTGAACTAAAACAAACTCGCGTTAGGGAATGGAGTCGACATGGAAATCCTGATGGTCCGCATCAAGGTCAAGCCCGAACACCTCGATGAATTCATAGTGGAGATGATCGGAGATGCGGAGGGTTCGGTGATGAACGAACCGGGATGCCGCAGGTTCGACATCGTCCAGGATATGGACGACCCGACCATGCTCGCCCTGTGCGAGGTGTACAACGACGACGAGGCTATCGACGACCACCGCTCCAGGCCGCACTACGCAAGATGGCGGGATACCACGGGCGATTGGCACGCCGAGCCGGTCCAGGTCTCCAAGTGCAAGCCGGTGTTCCCGATTGGCGACGCGCAGTGGGACTCCCACAGAGCGGACGCGGTGCAAGATGCCGCATTCGAGCGCGGCCTCCACATAATTCACGCACCGCTCCCGATCAAACCAGAACGTGTCGATGACTTCATCGAATCGCTTAAGGGCGATGCGATCGGTTCGACCCGCGAAGAGCCCGGGTGCCTGAGGTTCGACGTCTACCAGAACGTCGATAATCCGGCCGAACTCTATCTATACGAGGTGTACGTAAACCAGGCCGCGTTCGACTATCACGCGAAGACGCCCCACATCCAGGAGTGGCGCAAGACCGTGGAAAACTGGTATTCAGGCGAGCGAGCCGGCGGCCGTCGCGGGCTGAATATCTGGCCGCCGGACAACTGGAACTGGAGCTCTGGCAAGCCCAGCCACTAGTTTGGGCCGGGCGCCACGGCGTGGCCTTCAGGGCACGTCCATATTTCGCAGCCGGCGAATGCTCAGCGCGGTGAAGACTGCGAACACTGCGATGGCGCCCGCTATCGCAAACGGCCCTTCGACCAGTTTTAGACCGGGTTCAGAGAGCAGCGAATCGTCGAAGGTGTGGATCAGGCTGAGGGTGTATTGACCGATCGACAGGTACTTGACCCCGTCGACAAATGATGCGAACAGCCCTTCCCACAGGAAAACGTAAAGCAGGCCATACCACAGCGCTCGGGCGGTCATCAGTCCTGCCCAAATGAATAAGGCGGCGTAGGCGCCTACCCCAACCAACACGCCAAGTCCGGCCGCGGCTGCCGCAGCAACATCTCCGTCGAGCGCGATAAAAACTGAAATAACTGAACTGACCACAAGCACGGGCACGCTTACCGTCAGCGCGGCGGCCATTTTTGGCGCAACGATTTTCCAGCGTGGAAACGGACTCAGCGTCAAGTTGCTCAGGGTGTTGTCGTCGAGCTCGTTTCCAAACGCTGCCGTGCCCACAGCCAGTGTGACCAACGGAAGGATTGCGGACGTGATCACACCCGCCAACAAGACACTGTTGACGAATGACGAGTCTGAATCGCCGGTGGCGCTCAACAGCGCGGAAATAAATATAGGCAGTATTCCCAGAACAACGAGCACGAAAAGCCGCCGGACGGTTGCCAACTGCCGGAGGGACAAAAAGTAGAGTGAAGTCAACTCAACGGTCCACCAGGTAGCCAAAGACGCTTTCGAGCGAGTCGTCCAATGGCTCGTATGTTCTTATGCGGACTCCGAGGTCCTTTGCGACGCCCGCAAACGATTCCTGGAGCACCCCGACGTTGCGGGACAGCACTATCAGGGCCCCATTCGGATCGAGCGACACCGAATCGACGGCGTCGAGTTTCACAAGGCCGGCCGCCAGCGTACGAGGGTCGTCCGAGATGATTCGCACGTGGTACGGTCGCTCGTTCAGCGATGCCCGTATCGCCCGATAGTCGCCGGAAGCTGCCAGCTTTCCATTTACGATGAGCAGCACGCTCCCGGCCAGATCCTCGATCTCTTCGAGAATATGGGATGAGACCAATATGGTCCGTCCCTGCTCCGCCATCCGTCTCAACAGGTTCTGAAATTCGGCGCGTTGGCGCGGATCTGCGCCGTTGAGCGGTTCGTCGAGAAGCAGTAACTCGGGATTGTGAACAATGGACGCGGCCAGCCTGATGCGTTGGCGCATCCCACGGGAATAGCCGCCCATCTTCCTTTCGGCGGCTGCGGCCAGATTCACGGCGTCGATAGCCCAACCCGCTGCGCCGGCAACGTCGCTCACGCCCCGCAGTTTCGCCGAGAATTCCACGAACTGCCGGCCTGTCAGGAACTCATAAACCGCTTCGTGCTCGCGCATCACCCCGATGCGGCCGTACATCGATGGATCGCTCCTAGCCGGGTTGCCGAATACCGTGATCGTCCCCTCGGAAGGACTTGCAAGCCCGCACATCATCCGGAGCAGTGTCGTCTTGCCGGCGCCGTTCGGTCCAAGAAGTCCCGTAATACCGGGCCGGATGTCGAACGAGATGTCGCTCACAGCGACAACGTTGCCGAACCATTTGGATACACCGTCGACCCTGATTACGGGTTCGGACGAAGCGGCGTTTCCCGACGATCCATGATCCCGGTTCGTCACGACGCAATCCTCCGGTACCGCCACCACAGGATGAGTCCGGGTCCCGCCGTCCACAGAACGTACCAGTTGACAAGGATGAGGTTGGAGTACTCGCGCGTCACGGTCGAAATGATTATGTCGCTCGGGCCGGAATTGGCGAAGATGATGTTGTTCAGTTGGAGAGGGATGTCGGCAAGGGCAAACAGGCCCACGAACTTCCTGATCTCCAGGTCGATACCTGATTCATTGGCGATCGGGCCGACCACGGCCGTGGTGATTACCAACAACCCGATCAGGAAAGCCGCCGCGTACCCGCCCCTGGTGGTGAACGCCGCGACCGTCAATCCAAGGGTCGTCAGGAAGAGGGCCATGGCAAAACCCGCGCCCAGAAACCGGGGAATATCCAGCCAGTTTTCTCTCAGATAGACGCCCGGGTCAGGGGCGCCGAGCACCAGCCCGGTTAGCAATACGAACTGCGGAAGCCAGGCGGCGAACAACATAACCACCAGGAAAGCCAACCACTTGGCGCCAACGTAGTCGCCGGTAGTCAAGGGCCTTATCAGGTAGAGACTGATGACGTTGCTCCGCCGATCGGGGCAAAGCAGTTCAGGCCCTGCGGTAGCCGCAAACAGGAAGAGAATGAAGACGGCGATGCCGTAGTACTCGGCGTGGGAGGGCAGGTCCACATCTCCTACAGCCCTGTTGGCGAGTCCGGCTATGAACGCCATGACCAGAGCCGGGATGATTGCCGCGACCAAGAATATCCAGAGAAGGATCTTTGCACGTCCGCCGCGGCCGATGCCGAGGGCGGCTTTCACACCGTCTGCGAATATTGCCGCGCGCGCCTGCGCACGTCCGCCTCGCGGGCCCTCATAGCGCTGGTAGCCAATGTCAAAGACCTGACCCCGGGGGCGTGTGGTCATTTGACCAGATTCCCGCTTTCGCGAGAGTGGGGGGTGGCTTGGCTGAGGTCGCGCGTGTTCATCGGACTAGATTCCCGTTTTCACGGGAATGACGGGAGAGTTGGCCGCGTGCGTGGGTGTTCATGGGGTTTCCTGTGCTTCGGCGCC